>JBHIER010000586.1:0-2115 GCA_046760705.1 bacterium | reverse complement strand
TCATCAACGACCTTCTGGGCTCGCTCCCTGGTCATGGAGAGGGCTCCGATGCCAAAGGAGAGGAGTGTGTCAATCACCCTTGCCATCTCCGTCACCCCCTTTCTGCCTTAATCTCACTCATGATCTCCAACAGCCGCTCTTTGGCCCGCCTCTTGGCCCGCACATTCTCCAGAACCTCGACTCAGGTCCCCACGATCTTCAGCACCTCCTGAGCGAAGTCGGACAGCCTTTTCTTGTTCTCAGCGCTCAGCTTGGCCAGGTGATCCTGGTATTTCTGCGTGTAGGAGAGAAGCAGCGTGGTGACGCGGCGATTGGCCCTTTCTACCATAGTGAGGCCCAGGGTCAGGCCGGCCAAGGCGTTGAGGCCCAGTTCTCCTGGCCACCCTAAGGCGCGCAGATTCTCCAAAAGGCTGCTCGCTTTCGCCTCTTCCCTCAACTGATGCAGATTCAGCAGGACGGCGGTGATCATCTCCGCAGCATAGAGCATGGGTGATTTGTGCTCCGGAATGCGGAGCAGAATCTCCTCTAGCAGGACTTGGTAGTCTGTCCCCCTGCCTTCCCGCAGAGCGGCCAGGATACGCTCCTTGACCTCGTCCCACTCCGCCGTGTCCCAGCTCTCACCGGCCAGTTGTGCCATCACAGGGGCAGCTTTCTCTGTCGGAGAGAAGACAAGGCTAGAGCGGCCCGGGCCGCCCCCCTCGGGCAACACGTACTCCGAGGAGACCAGCCCCCGCTCTTCCAGCAAGCGCAGCATATCATAGGCAGTGACCCTGCTCACTCCCACCCTGTCGGCTAGCACCGCGTAATGCAGAGGATGGTCGGCCTCTCGGTATAGGTCCAGGAACTTACGAAGAAAATCCTTTTGGCGACCAGTCAATTTCATGGCAAACCTCTTTTCGAAGAATGGAAAAAAGTCTAAAAAACCGAATAAATTATAGCACACCTGAGGGTTCTTGTCAAGAAGCGAGGGCAACGGGCCGGTTGCTCGTGAGCGTTACACAACGGTAGTCAAGAACCAGTCTTTTCCATGCCCAACTCACCACTGAGGTGTTCTTTTCAGACTAACGGCTCAAAGTGGGGGCATTTTCGATTGTCAAATGGGTTCATTTTCGTTTGACAAAAACACCCCCCAGTTGCCGATGGTGAGTCCGTGAGGGGGGTATATGTCATAGCGAAAAAGGGACATCGCTTCTCTTGGCGATGCCCCTTCTCAGTTCTTACTCTTTGTCTCTCAGCGGCCTCAGTGATTCCAAACCTACAGCCGCGCGACGGCGCTTCGCGCCGTTTTCAGAAATCAGAAATCCAGAAACCAGAATTCAGAACAAAACTAAGGAGAGCCGGGGGAGACCACCACCCGAAAACCCCGATCGTCGTCCCGATCGTCAGGGTCGTGCCGGGAGCGGTAAGCGCAGCGGACGCCCCTCCGATAGCTGACCCACGACCCGCCACGCACCACCCGGGGATCGGTTCCCTCCGGCGATTCATCCGCTGGCTCCTCGTAACTGTCACGCCACTTCGTCTGGCACCACTCCCAGACGTTGCCGCTCATGTCCAGGGCGCCGCAGGGGCTGGCCCCTCCCGGAAAGCAGCCCACAGCGCTGGTGGCCCCGATGCCCGTCTCGTCGTAGTTGGCCCTGTCCGGGTCGGGCTCTTCGCCCCAGGGGTAAATGCGCCCGTCCGTCCCCCGCGCCGCCTTCTCCCACTCCGCCTCCGTCGGCAAGCGCACTTGAGGAGTGGTTTCGCTTTGTAACTTCAACGTTTCAAGCTCCCCGTTCGGCCAAACCTGCAACCTGTAACCTGCAACCTGCAACTGCTCGTTCAGCCAGCGGCAGAAGGCCAGGGCCTCGTACCAGGTGACCCCTACGACAGGGTGGTTGGGCAGGTTGAAGGGCGCGCCGAAATCGGCTGGCCGGTCGCGGGGCTCGTCATCCCAACGGCCTTTGACTCGCTCATCCCTCCACACGCCGGCTGCCTCGGCCTCGGTCCAGTAGCGACGCTCCCGGTAGCCGCCGGCCTCGACGAAGGCAGCGAACTGGGCATTGGTGACGGGATAGCGCCCGATCAAGTATTCCTCGGTGATGGTTTCGTTGCTATGCTGATCTCTACCCTCCCCCA
>JBHIER010000585.1:0-2115 GCA_046760705.1 bacterium | reverse complement strand
CTGTAGGTGAACACCATTCCGGGGATGACGGAGACGTGCCTTGTGCCGAAAGCGGCCCGGGCTGCCGGCATCGAATTCCCCCAATTGGTGGACCGGATCGTTCAACTGGCTCTCAAAAGATATGAGGGGAGACAATAAGCAGAGGAATCATGCCACTGAGATTGTTCAACACATTCACCAGACGCAAGGAGGAGTTTAAGCCCAATGTCCCGGGCAAAGTGGGTATGTATACCTGCGGGCCGACAGTCTACGATCACGCCCACATCGGCAATTTGAGGGCATTCGTCTTTGAAGATCTGCTGCGACGCTATCTGAAATACTCCGGATACGAGGTGAAACAGGTGATGAACTTGACGGATGTGGATGATAAGACCATCCGGGGAGCTCGGGCCGAGGGGACGAGTCTGTCGAAATTCACCCAGCGGTACAAGGAGGCCTTCTTCGAAGACCTTCGGGCCCTCAACATCGAGCCGGCCGAGGTGTACCCCGCAGCCACCGAGCACATTGAGGATATGGTGAACCTCATCCTCCGATTGAGAGAAAAGGGGTATACGTACGAGATCGATGGGTCCATCTACTTCCGTATAGGTGCATTCAAAGAGTATGGAAAATTGGCCCACTTCCGGGTCGATCAGTTGAAGGAGGGGGCTCGGGTCGATACCGACTCCTACGAGAAGGAGGAGGCCCGCGATTTCGCGCTGTGGAAGGCCTGGGACGAAGAGGACGGCGATGTCTTCTGGGAGACGGAGCTGGGCAAGGGGAGACCAGGGTGGCACATCGAATGCAGCGCCATGTCTATGAGACATCTCGGCGAGCAGTTCGACATTCACACCGGCGGCGTGGATAATATATTCCCCCATCACGAAAATGAGATCGCCCAGTCGGAGGGGGCAACGGGAAAGCGGTGGGTCAATTACTGGCTCCACTGCGAGCACCTTCTTGTGAATGGGAAGAAGATGAGCAAATCCGAAGGCAACTTTTACACTCTCAGGGATCTGCTGGATTTGGGACACGATCCGAAAGCTATCCGGTATCTGCTCCTGAGCACCCACTATCGACAGCCCCTCAATTTTACCTTAGCCGGGGTCGATGCTTCCAAAAATGGACTGCAGAGATTGTACGACTTCGTTGACAACGTCAAAACGATCCGAGAGGGAGGAAATCACCCCCAGGTGGCCGAGTGCATCGCCGAAGCGCAGAGAGCCTTTACCGAATCGATGGACGATGACTTGAACATCTCCGGTGGCCTGGCGGCCATATTCAATTTTGTCAGAGAGGTGAATGTCCTTCTTTCGAGGGGAGGAGTCGGGCGTCAGGATGTGAAGGAGGTTCTGAGGACGATGGAGGGTTTTGATCGGGTCTTGGGGGTCTTGGAGCGCGAAGAGGCGAGTGTGGACGAAGAGATAATGGGGATGTTACAGCAGCGGGAGGAGGCCCGAAGGGCCAAGAATTGGAAAGCGGCTGATGCGATACGGGAGAGGTTGCGAGGGATGGGGATCCTGTTGGAGGACGGCCCCCAAGGTACGAGGTGGAAGAAAATATAGAAGAAAAGTCCTCTTGTACAGTGAAAAAAAATTTGGTTTTGGATAAAAAAATTGAAAAAAAAGGCTTGACATTGGGAAAAAAAATATTAAATTTATAAGTTTACCTGAAAGCATTTTGTGTAGAATGCTTGCCATCTTCAGGTGATAGAATCTCGACTGCCAGGGTTGGGTGGGGCTCAAAGGGGTTTGCTGGCGTAGCTCAACGGTAGAGCAGCTGATTTGTAATCAGCAGGTTGTAGGTTCGACTCCTATCGCCAGCTCCATCTTGAGGGATAAGAGGCTGATCGGAGGCCGATACATTTTTTGGAGAGTAGCGGCTCCGAGAAGAGCGATCTATCATCTGATTTTGTTTTATAGGGGAGGTTCCCGAGTGGCCAAAGGGAGCAGACTGTAAATCTGTTGGCTCAGCCTACGGAGGTTCGAATCCTTCCCTCCCCACCAAGCGAGAATAGAGAGGCAGGAGGCAGCAAGCAGAGAGCAGAGCGAACCCTATATATGTGGCGCGTGCGAGATGCCCATTGCCTGAAGGGACGCGGGAATAGCTCAGTTGGCGAGAGCATCAGCCTTCCAA
>JBHIER010000584.1:0-2115 GCA_046760705.1 bacterium | reverse complement strand
GACTTGGGGTTGTTGGTAGCCCGGGGTAGATACATATATCGGTTTAAATTATCGGTTTTTGCATAGTAGCCTAGATGTTCTCTAACGTACTCTTTTTGAGAAACGCTTGGATGTCTCCCTGTCACTGCCGAGGATATGTGCCGTCAATTATGATAGAGTACGATTTTCCTCCATTTGCCCTGGCGCGCCAGGTCACAAAAGCGCTTCTGTCCCTCCCTAGCTTCTTCGCTCATCCGCAAACGCCTCTTGGACCTGGGCTTTATCGGCCTCAAAAGCCGATTTGACTACAATTCCGTCTCACGAACGAGTAGACAGGTGCTAAGGTATGTGTCGGTTAGGCAGCCTATCCCGAAGAGGGGTCCCGATGGCTGGAGCTTCTTTATTTCCAAAAATCATTTCCTCCGGAATACCTATTTTGTTAATGCTTGTATTTAAATCATTGATATATTTATTATTGAAGGAGTAAAACGCGATGATGAAGCTGCCTGAAGTGAGTGTTAGTTACGAAGGCCTCGTGAGGATGTTCATTGCGCCTATCCAGTCGAAGCTGCTTTTGACAGGCATCGAGCTGAAAGTGTTCAACCAGCTGTCCGAGCCCAAGTCGGCCAACGCCGTGGCGAAGGCCATTGGTACCCATCCGAGAAACACAAGGGTTTTCCTTGACGGTTTGGCGGCGATGGACCTTTTGCAGAAAAAGAATGGTATGTACAGGAACGCGCCCGTAGCGCAGGCCTTTTTGGTGGAGGGCAGCCCGACATACTTGGGGTCAATGTTGCAGATGATGCATTCTGACTACTCGCTTGAGAACCTGTCCGAGCTAGTGAAGGAAGGCCCGCCACCCAAGCCTAAAACTATTCCTGAGTTCTCAGAGGAGATGTCAAAACAGTACGCAGCCATGTATGCTAATTCTGAGCGGGCTGGCGATGCTCAGACAGCACTGGAGATCGTGTCGAAACTACCAGAATTCCCGTCATTCCGGAAGATGCTAGATCTGGGCGGCGGTCCGGGACTCATCGGGATGGCCATTGTAGCCTCCCATCCTAGCATGAAGGGCGTTATCTTTGATCTGCCACCCGTGGTTAATGTAGCCAAGGCCTTCATTAAAGAGTATGGGATGGAGGACAGGATAGAGGTCCTTGGCGGGGACTTCAACCGTGACCCCATCGGTGAAGGGTACGACCTTGTCCTGGCATGTTCATGTCTAGAAGCTGCAAAGGACATTGACTCGATTGTGAAAAAGGTCTATGACGCCCTTAACACGGGTGGTGTGTTCGCTTCAATTTTCAACAGTGGGCTGACCCAGGAAAGAACAAAACCTGAACCTCTTGTGCTGAGCTCGTTGTCTATGGCCTTGATGGGTCATGATCTCCTATTTGATCAGGGCTCCGTTGCAGATTCCATGCTTCGTGTTGGGTTCAAGTCCGTCCGTTCACGAACCTTGAATACGCCTTGGGGGCCAACGGAACTCAATATCGCCCGAAAATAGTTTTCCACTCTATCCCCCCACAGTGAATAACGGGATATCGAATTGCTTCCAAGATTAACCAATCACATCTCAGACTCCAACGACGACGTTTCTTGGGATCCAAGGCCAGGACGTTTCTTATTACTTATATAGGTCTTATCAGAGAGGTATGTTCATTTTATGGGCGATCTTCTCCATGATCGTCCGGTCCGAGCCCTAAAGCAACAGAGTCAGGTTTTCCGATCGAGATGGGTCATAGGAGACGGAGAGATCGAGGCCCTCTATAGGGGTTTATCGGAAGCGAGATAAACCCAAACGATATCCCTCTCTACAAACCCAGAATGCCGAAAAACCACCCCGTCCATCACGAATGATAACAAGAATTTGAACGCCGCCCTGACTAGGGTTTTGGTAGCCCGGGGGAGACCTTTACACATGTAAGAGAATACCTATCTGTCATTGTCGAGTTCCTGAAGGATGGCCTGTTTTAGGGCTTGATTGAGGGCTTCTATCTTCCTCTGCTCAGGATCGACCACTATCCTGTGAGGCATGGCCAAGGCGTCTCTTGACAGGACCTCGTCTGGGTTCAGGCCTGAGGATTCGGCGAACATCTCGATCGATCGATTATGATACTTCTAAGGCTCTTTCGC
>JBHIER010000583.1:0-2116 GCA_046760705.1 bacterium | reverse complement strand
CCATCTCCATTGACATCACCTCCCATTGAGATAGACCATCCCGATCTATCCTCAGGCTCTTCACCGACAAAAGAGACATCTGCCTCTGACAAACTAATCCCTTTGGTCCAACCGCTCGGCTTGCCATAGATAAGATAAGTTTGCCCTACTTCTCCTTCCTTTTTATAGGCTCCAATGAGCATATCATCGTACCCGTCACCGTTCACATCACCGCCGCCCGTAACACAAAAACCAGACCAATCACCAGGCTCTTCACCGATAAAGGAGGCATCGGCCACCGCGGATAAATCCACCTCTATGGCTCCCCCACCTCCAGGCCGACCGAAGACAATATAGGTCTGGCCGGAATTATTGCCTCCATTGCTGTCCCAGGGTGCACCGATAAGCATATCATCGTATCCGTCGCCGTTGACATCGCCAGCACCTGCCACCGACCACCCGCCAGGCCAGTACTCCCAGTGTGGTATAGAGAACCATCCCGGGCCCATGAGGGAGATATCACTCTCAGACATGGGTATCTCTCTATCCCAGCCGTCCGGTTTGCCAAAGATGAGATATACCCTGGACACGTCCTGCTCATTTTGGTCTTTCCAGTGCGCGCCGATGAGGATGTCCTCGTAACCATCCCCATTGATGTCTCCAGCTCCAGCCACCCTCGAACCTAACCAGTCTTTCGAGATTGGGCCAACAAAGGTGACATCAGCCTCAGAGAGGGGAGTTCGCATAGACCACCCGCTCGGCTTACCGAAGATGAGATACACACGACCGGAGTCATCCTTAGCCCCAGGATTGTCCGGGCCAATGGAGAAGGAACCGATGAGGATGTCATTGTATCCGTCGCCGTTGACGTCGCCGGCTCCGCAAAGAGTTCTGCCTGCCCGATCTTCCTTTTCTTCTCCTTCAAAGGAAGCATCAGCCTCGGATAAGTTCGTTCGCATTTCCCATCCGCCGGGTTTGCCAAAAATAAGATAGACCTGGCCAGCATGGTATTCGTAGTAGTCTTGAATTTCAGCCGCAATCAGCATATCATCGTAGCCGTCCCCGTTCACATCCCCTGCACCTGAGACAAGATATCCGGCGCCATCATTCCAGTTTTCACCAACAAAAGAGGCATCAGCCTCAGAAAGACTGGTTCTCAAAGACCAGCCTGACACCTTGCCGAAAATGAGATATGTTTCGCCTTGAGAGATACCTCTATAACTGTGTAGACTGTGCATTGAGCCTATGATGACATCATCGTAACCATCGCCATTGACATCTCCAGCAATACAAACTGATAACCCTGCGGCATCCCACTCTTCCTCTCCCACAAAAGAAGCCCGGACCTGATTCAAGTTAATTCTATCAATGGGCAATGTTGAGTTAGGCAAAACAGATGTGAGTCCTATGACAAAGAAGAAAAAAAACAACGCCTTTTTCACTTTCTTCATCTCCTCATCATATTTACTGAAGACCTATCTCCAGAGCTCTTAATAGATTTTCAGGCCATAGAGCAGGGAACTGGGTAAATGTTTCACCCAGTTCCCTGGTGACCTTAATCTGGCCTAAAAGCATAAGACGTCCGTAGGAGTGCAGTTCGGACTGTTAGTAGAGTAATAGCAGCAATCCCCAACGGTTTTATACCACACATACCAGCAATTCCCTGTCCAATGGCACCCGTCTGGGCAAGGCGGCTCCGGGTCAGGACAGGCGAAAGCCGGTGAGGGATTGTGGAGCTGCATGAGCCCCACCACCATCGCCGCCAGAACCAGCACGGCAATAGCGCCGCCTGCAATGGTTCCAAATGTTTTCATCTCTCATCCGCCCTTTGAAATAAAAAGGTTTGGACATTCGATGTCAAGTCAAACTTGACATCGGCGGACTTTGTGGGGGAATCCTCTAAACCACTACCCTCCTTTCCTCCCAAACTGAAGCAGAGTCAGCCTGGCCAGCAAAAGGCCCTGCCGCTCGTTCTTTACCAAAAACGAACAACCGGGCGTATGTTCAGAGCCCCAATTTTGGGTGTATTTATCAGAGAGAGAGAGTACCTGTCGTCTTTTTAACCTTCATGCTACACCATCTGTCTTCAAAATTCTTGCAAACCCAAAGATAGTAAAATTTCCCCCTTTGTCAGGCA
>JBHIER010000582.1:0-2116 GCA_046760705.1 bacterium | reverse complement strand
CCCCGGTGTGGGATCGTGAATCTCCAGGATGATGTTCACGACCATCACCACATCCAGCACATCGATTGCTCCGTCCCCGTTAACATCCCCTTTAATGGCAGTGACGCTGTGGCACAGCCTTGAATCTGGAACAAACTCACGGGGGAAGCCCGGCCCCTCCCACTGGAGTCTCAACCCACAGAGTTGATCGATCTCCGTGTACCCCACCCGCAGGGCGTGCTTGCCGGCCTTCAGGCCGATCTGCCCGGCCCGTTCCCTCATCTGCATCTCGTGCTCACCGTTGTTGTCAATGATCTCCTCATCGCCGATGTGAAGTTCGGAGGCGTCGTCCGACAACAGATAAAAAGTGTAGATGCCGTCAACCGGCGCCGAGACATAACCGGTGAACAGAGCGGCGAGGCTGTCGGCCCGGCCTGAGGTGGCGAACTCATCTGGTGATGCCGAGTAGTTGAGTTGAGGGACTGTATCGATCTTGTACGGAGTCATTGTGGAGAAGTCCGGCACCTGTTCTCCTCCCTCCGGGGGCAGATCGTAGTACTTTGCAAGGAAACCTGGGCTACACGAATCAGGATCTTCAGGCTCACGCAGGGTGAGCTCACAGAAAGGCACGGTGATTTCGACGATATCGAACCCCCGGCGTCCTTGATCGTCGGTGACCGTCAGCATTGCCCGGTACGTTCCGTAGGTGGGAGAAGTATATACATGGGATGGGTTTTGATCTGTGGAGATGGCGCCGTCGCCAAAATACCACCGATAGGAGATGATAGTTCCCCCCGATGCATCCCCAGCCCCCTGGAATTGCACCTGGAGCGGGGCCACCCCGATCGTAGTGTCAGCCGAGGCCTGTGCCTCAATCTCCGAGTTCAACTGGAGCGAAATCTTGCCGACGTACAGGTAGTAGCGGATGATCTGGCTCTGACCGGCCAGGGTGAAGTAGAAATAGTCGGCCCCCGCCCCCTTGGCCATGACACCGGGCATGTAACCGCCCTTCCATTCGGGGTCGTCTCCGCCGTTCAGGATCCCGTTCACGAAGGTCCAAGGACCCCAGGGGTTGGGCGCTTCGAACAACCCACCGTCTGTTAAAAACAGGTATCTCTCAATACCTTCGTGGTACATGGCCGATCCCATATCGTGTGTCTCCAAACCTTCCAAGGGTGTTGCTTCGAATTGGTCCGCCGACCAGAGGGGCCCCCCGCCATCCGAACCGGCAAAATACTCGTAGCTGCCGTAATCCAAGATCTCGCTCTTCGGGACGCGAGCCAGATACACCCTCCCTAGAAACCAACTCCATTCCTTACCGATGCCAAGAGCGTGGACATAGCCGTCATCATTCAATTCGTAGTCCTTCCCCATATTGATGAAGAAAAGGCAGCGGAAGACGCTCTGGTTCTCTTTCGTCCAGGGAGAGCCCGGAACCTCCACCCATGTCAGACCGTAGTCGTCCGAGTAAGCGATGTACCCGTAGTCGGGGTCGCCCAGGGGTGTATGGCCGGCAAAGTAGAGCCGACCGTCGAACAAAAGCAGGCTCGATGGTTTGTCGTTCCGCTCCGTCCCCTGACCATCCGGCACAAATTTGCTTCTGACGTAGTTGTTGGGATCCTCCTCTAAGAGAAAGTAGGGGACCGTCCCTTTGAGCACGCCAACGCCACAGTCGGTCCAGGGCCTTATGTCCCCCGGCCCCTTCCCGTCCCCCCATCCTGTATAGATATGGCCATCGTCGGCCCAGGTATTCATCCACAGATCGCCTTGGCTCGGAATAGGATTCATAGGCGGGGTGACGACCTCTCCGGAGAGAATCACCGGAGCACCTGAATCTGCAGAGGAGACGGATACAGCCACCCACTGCAATACAACCGCAAAAGTGAGAATCCAAGGATAAGGACGCCTTCCTCGAACTCCCAACAAAATCGTCTTCTTAGAATCTGACATCTTTTACCTCGCTTCAAAAGTGGCCACCCATTTTCGTATATGCTCACTCGCTGGTGTCGCCCTCTCTTATTCTCTTGTTTCTTGCATCCTGCCTCTTACCTCCCACCTCTTATCTCTAACCCTTATCTCAAGGTGCGCACGTCCCAGTGCCCAGGATGACATTGACTATCCCCACCACATCCAGAAT
>JBHIER010000581.1:0-2118 GCA_046760705.1 bacterium | reverse complement strand
CAACAGTCCCTGGCTGTGGCCAGGGAGATAGGCTCCCCAAAGGGGGAGGGATTGGGTCTACTAAACATAGGCGTGATCTATCATTACCTTGAACAATATGAAAAAGCTTTGGATTGTTATCGTCAGGCGCTTCAACTGTTTCAGGATTCTGGGCAAAAAAGAGGCGAGGGAATAGCCCTGAACAATATCGGACTGGTCTACGCCGATCTGGATTCTTTTCAGATCGCCTTAGAGTATCAAAGACGGGCTCTGGAGCTCGACAGGGAGATAGGCTACAGGAGAGGAGAAGGGTATGTCTTCCTACAAATGGGTGGAATTTATTATGAATTACACCAATTCTCCCAGGCTCTGAAGGACTACAGGAGGGCATTACAGATAGCCCGGGAGATAGGGGTGCCAGAAATTCTCTGGGAAGCTCAAAAGGGGGTTGGAACAGCCCTGGAAAATCAGGGCCGGGAGGAGGAGGCCTTACAATTCTACCGACAGTCCATTGCGACCATCGACTCCATGAGAGGTCAGTTGGGATTGGAATCCTTAAAAACCCATTTTTATGCGGAGAAGATCCCCGTTTACGCTTGCATTGTTGAGCTTCTGGCTAAGAAGGGGAGATATGAGGAGGCCTTCGGATATGCCGAAATGGTTAAAGCTCGAGCCCTTCTGGATGTTCTCTCTCAGGGCGGGCTGAACATCACCGAAGGCGTGGCCGGTGAACTGCTGACCGAAAAAGATGAAATCCAGAGAAGGTTGAACCAGATCAACACCCGGCTCACCCAGGAGTATGCGAAAAAAGAGGAGGACCGAAATGGGGAGCTTATCCACGCCCTTCAAGACAGTCTCAAATGGGCGAGAATGGCCGCCGAAGAGTTGGCTCGCCAAATTGAGCTGGCCCACCCCTCCTACGCCGCATTGACCGGGATCTCAAGACCTCTGAGCTTAGATCAGATACAGAAGAAAGTCTTGACTGCGGAGGGGGGTCCTGTTTTGGTAGAATATCTGGTCGGTGATGAGAATACCCACGTGTGGGCGGTGAGGGGGAATTCTCTCAACTATGAGTGTATAAAGGTGAAAGAAAAAGAGCTGGAAGATATGATCAAAAAACTGCGCCAACCATTTTTAGACTTTCAGGAGGGAAAGATCTATCTTTTAACAAACCTCCCTTACGATCTACGGTTGGCCCACAAACTCTATCGGCTCATCTTTCAACCCATTGAAGGTTATCTGGGGGAAAACGATCCCCTCATTATTGTCCCTGATGGCATCTTGCATAATCTCCCCTTCGGATCTCTGGTCACCGAGATCCGAGAGGAGGAAGTGGATATCCAAACCATTTTTTCCCAATATGGGAACGCCAAATATTTGATAGAGAAGTATGCTATCTCTTACGCTCCTTCTGCCAGCGTCTTAAACCCCGATTTACAAGGACCACCAGGTGAGGGTCGAATTGATGGTCAACTGTTGGCTTTCGGCAATCCCGATTTTGGAAAGGCATCTCAAGAGAGAGAAGAGGAGAGAGGTTTTGATACCTCTGTTAAGGTTTTGTTGAGATCCGGCCAAGGATGGGTCTTCGGGCAACTGCCTAAGGCCGAAGAGGAGGTGGTTGAGATATCGGAGGTTGTCGGGGGCTCAGCATCGAGGGTATTTATTGGGAAAGAGGCCAAGGAGGAGATCTTCAAAGAGAAGGCTGCGAAGTACAGATATATCCACCTGGCGACTCACAGTGTTTTGGAGGACCGAGAACCCCTCTATTCCAGGATTGTCTTCGCCCTGGACGATGATCCGGCAGAGGACGGCTTTTTAGAGGCTCACGAGATCTTCAATCTGAGATTGAATGCCGATCTTGTGGTCTTAAGCGCCTGTGAGACAGGCCTAGGGGAACTGAGCGCCGGTGAGGGCTTGATTGGCCTGACCAGGGCTTTTATGTATGCTGGAGCCCCATCGGTGGTGGTGAGTTTGTGGACTGTGGATGGGTCGACCTGTCGACTGATGAAGGGTTTTTACTTGAATTTGAAAAATGGGATGACAAAAGCGGAGGCGTTGAGGCAGGCCAAGATCGAGCTCATCGGTACGAGAGAGGAAGGTATCTCCTACGCCCACCCCTTCCTCTGGGCCCCCTTTGTG
>JBHIER010000580.1:0-2120 GCA_046760705.1 bacterium | reverse complement strand
CGGATATTGAACTGCGCCGGGCCGCCTTCGTAACCGCCAATCCCCCGTGGATCGAGCCAATATCGGCCGGGGTTCACGTACCCGAACAGTCGCTGAAGATAGGCCAGCTCCTGGTGATGGATTTGTCGGCCGTTGATAAAGACACCGGTGTTTCCATTTGACGCGTCGCTCTGGTCGCGCAAGGTTTCATCTCGAAGTAATGAATCAAACTTCCCTTGAAAGGCTCCTTGAATCTTATGTTAACCGAGAGTCTGATCGCAGACTTTTATGCAAACACCACAAGTTAGTCCGGCGCGGCGATACGCTTGGCAAGCGAATTTGTTCATAGAGTAAGCCTTACCCTGCCCGGGTAGTTGTAGAGCTTCGGCCGGACACTCTCGTATACACGCCTCACAGTCGATGCAATAATCCTTGTTCGATAGTGGGTAGGCTTCCAAAGTGGCCTCGGTCAGCAGACAAGCCAATTTTACCCGGGGTCCATACTCTGGCGTTATGAGTAAGCTGTGTCGCCCGATACTTCCCAGTCCGGCCAGGTGTGCTGCGTGCTTGTACGAAAATATAGCGGTTAAAAATCTCTGGTCAGTTGGGCAACCCGCCGCAGGAAGGGGCAAAGATCGATACCCATCTTTCCGGAAGAAACCAGCTAACTCATAGACGGCCCTCGTCAATCGACCATTTACGTAGTCACCATGTGGCCCGAGCAGATCACCGTATTCGGCTTCCCCAGACCCCTTGTGAGGTTTCAGTAAAGCTACCACCTCCTTGTAAATCTCCTTGCCGAGAACCACCACGGACTTAACTCCAGGTAAAAGTGAAGTGGCCATGTCCCTTAATTCTTGCGAAGTTGATATATCAATGGAGGCCACACCGAGCAAATCAACATCTTGCTTGGTCTTCATTTCCTGCATGAAATTTCGGTCAAATTTCCCCATTTCCGTCTCCTCCCTCTAGGATTTTTCACTCCCGGTATTATACGGTATTGTTCATATCTTTTTCCATGTCGTAAACGTCTTCTCCCAATATCCACCATTTGACTCATTGAACCAGCATTGAAAGAATCTAAATACTTCTGCTATGTAGATTCTCCAAATCAAATGGAATTGGTAACGATAATCGATGGTATATTTCGTCTTCTTCAGTAAAAGAAAAAGGCAGGGCCACGCTGCTGACCCTGCCTTTCAAATTCGAGAATTGTGTAGATGACTGGGTTTTCCTGGGCAGAAATGGTGAGATATCAAAAAAGGATATCAATTCCTGTCCCCGATTTTATGAGAGCGAAAGGGGGTTTGGGCAACCAGCTGTTGAGACCCTTCCTCTTTCCTCGCCGTCTTCCTCTATACCCTGAATCCCTCATCTATTTGAACGGGAAGAGGGATGACACACCCGTTCATTCATCCCTTACTGAATTGTCCTCTATCGACTTCCTAATAGTATCAGCGATCGCCTCTCTAACATCCTTTTTTGCTCCCATCCTGCTTGTTTCCTCCAAGCGCCAGCCATGCCTTTGCCCTGACCATCTAAAAAGCACCTTTCCGGTGTATTTTTCTTTATCGTTTTGTGCTTGTGGAAAATCTAGCAGTTCTTTGTCTGTAAACGTATCTTTCTTTTCATCTCCTCTATTACTCACACCACAACCTCCTCCGATTGTCTTTCGCCTCTCTCTCATATCGCCTGAGTCTTTCCGTGTATTTGAAGGCTTGTTCGTTTCTTACGGCGGCCACGTTGGAGTTTCCGCCATTCCCAGGGCGGTATGGGATTCTTGTCCGCCCACAGGTCCCCCCTTGGCATCGCCGGTCGGGGCTTCGAATGCCTGCAGAGTCCGGTCATCCGGGCTACGATAATTCACCTTAACCAACAACGTGCCTCTCTCCTTGACGATTATCCGTTGCAAAAATGGTGCAATATACAAGATATCAATACCCGTCCGCAGATCTCCTTTCAGCTTGTCCGGCTTGCCCTAAGAGCTTCTCGTTCGATGTTTCTTAAATGGCCTTCCATGGCCCTCTTAGCGTGGGCTGGCTTCCCCCTCTCTATTGCAGATAGAATTTTCGCGTGCCCCTGGACCGATTTTTGAGGCCGGTGGCCTTCCTGGAGAAACTCTTCCCTCGTTTGGTTAATGA
>JBHIER010000579.1:0-2128 GCA_046760705.1 bacterium | reverse complement strand
ATCAGTTTTGCTCTTGTATCTGCCTCACCGAGGTTCATGTTTAGACTCTCCTTTACTCCTCTTTTTCCATTTCCAGAGTAATTCCATGAATTCAGTTTGTATCCGAAATAGGCTCACACGTGCTTTCATCTTCGCTTTACAAGAGGCAGACCAATTGTTGACTCAGGCTGCGCATTCCATGTCTCACCAAGTTCTTTCCTCGAGCAAGCCCTAATAATTAGAATCCTTTACATCGGATAGCTCACCTTAATAATAGCATTTTTGAGCCGCTATGTCAACATTTTTTTAGCGAACCTCTGAGGAATCGGCACTTTCAGTCCCCATTGCTGGACATCGGATAGAGATAAACCCCGTTGACTAATCTATTCTACGGGGTAAACTCTGTCCCTACAAAACCTTGAATAGCAGGGCGGGTGTTGCGCCAGCACGATTGCCGGGCAGGCCTGTCCCGAACTCTGTTCGGGAACTCCACGGAGATGATCGGCCTTATTGAGGCAATGGGCAGACTCTCGATAGAGGGAAAGAATCCCTCTCCAGCAAACCGATCGCAAGGAAAACCTTTTGCCGCTCTAGCCTAGCCTGTGAAGTGGGATAGAGACGGTGTGAATTGACCGGACAGGAACAAATCCTGTTTCTACGCAATCAGGTTGCCGTAGACTCGCTCCTGGGTAAGCCGAGCCCGCACCCAACGGCTGGAAGGGACAGAAGGGCAACGAGGGTGAGGGCAGAGGTGAGACCGACGGCGTCGGCCAGCATACCGACAAAAGAGACGGCCAGACCCCCCATTCCCCACCCGAAGCCGATCATGAGACCAGACACGGTGCTGGTCCGGTTGGGCATGAACTCTTGAGCCATGACAAGGCCCACGGGAATGGACGACAGAAGCGCGGCCCCGGCCAATGCCAAGCCAATGGTGGCCCAGACCCCGGACGTGTAAAGAAAGAGGAGGAGAAGAGGCGCGGAGACTCCCAGGGATACCAGTATAACCCTCTTTCGGCCAACCTTGTCGGACAGATGGCCCCCGAGAATTCCACCCACAGCTCCACTAAACATGAAGACGAAGATCGACGCCCCGCCGATCATGAGGGAATAGCCGCGCTCTTCGAGCAACAATGGGATGAAGGTACCGAAGCCCGTTACCACAAGTGCCCTCAGAAAGACAATCAACCACAACAGCAAAATGGGCCTGAATGTGAGGAGAAACCCTCCCCTCAGACCAAAATCGTCCATAATACCCGATGGGACCCTCGCTCTGGAAATATATTTATACATGAGGACGGATATGACCAATCCAGGAACAGCAGCCACATAGGTATTTTCAAGGCCCACCGCGGAGACAACAGGCAAGATGATGAGGGGTCCCACAGCGTATCCAGTATTCCCCCCTGCGGAGAAGAGGGACATACCAAACCCCTTCCGGCTGCCCCCGGCTGTTCCGGCCAGAGCTGCGCCCTGAGGGTGAAAGAAAGCAATGCCAACCCCACCAAAAAGGACAACGACGACGAGGAGGGAGTAACTTCCGGCCAGTCCCAAAGAGCTCATAAAGACTGCTGTGAGCAATGGGCCCAGAATGACAAAAACCCGGCGGCCGATGCGGTCGGCAAGATACCCGTACAGAGGTTGCGTCAACGAGGATGAAACGGCCAGAACTGAAGAGAGAAACCCGGCGGCAGTCAGGGACAGGTTGAATCTGTCCACCAGCAGAGGTAACAGAGGAGCCAGAAACCCGGCGTAGGAGTCGTTGATCAAATGGGCGGTGGTGAGAAGGGCGATCTGCCCCTTTCTGAGTTCGTTCGGTTGTTCGAGTAAAGCAGGCGTTTGCTCCATTTCCCTATTTTTAATGAGTGATCAGTATCTGTCCGAAAACCACCTATTAGCCTGTCTCATAAATTCTGTACCGTTTATTGGCAATACATTATTACGAAGAAAATCCTGTGATTGATCCATTAACCTGTCAGGCACAGCGAAATCCATCGTAATATCCTGGTTAACTGCTTCTTTTTGGATTTCGTATTTGTAACTACTCAGCTATGCACTGTCATTCTGGCAAAAGCAGAGCACAATGGAGGAATCTCCGCATTCAATAAGGAGATATTTTAGTATTATCTCACTTGCCTATGCGCCTGTC
>JBHIER010000578.1:0-2131 GCA_046760705.1 bacterium | reverse complement strand
GTAATTTCTTTCAAAAAAGCTTGCATTTTCGGTTTAAATAGCTTATAATCTGGAAGGTTAAAAGATGTCAGAGCGATATGTTGAGTGAGAGGTCTGTTGTTGACGGAGACGGTTCGTCCCCATGTTCAAACCGGTAGCTTCCATCGTATCTGAATCTTGGCGCACATTGGTCCCGAGAGGAGTATGCATCACTGCCTTGGGAGTGGTTCTCTTGTCCCTCGGATCTATTGGCCGGGCTCAGCAGGTGCGCGTCGACTTTGTCCATCAGTTCGCGGCTGAAGTGGTGGACATAGCTGTGGGTGCGGACGGTCGCCTTTATCTGCTCAACGATGGCGCCTCGGTCACTGTTATGGATACCTTCGGGGGAGAGCGGACGGTGGACCTCTCTCAGTGGGGTGCGAAACAGGCCGTAGGCCGAGCCCGATGTTTGGCCGTGGATGCTCGCGGCACCATCTTTATCGGTGATGAGGCCAAAGGGCAGGTCCTCAAATTTGATAGCAGGGGTCGGTTTCTGGGACGGTTTGGTCCCTCCGCCAATTCTGAGGCCAAGCTCTCTCAGCCTGCTGGCCTCGCTCTTGACAGTTTTGGGCGTCTCTTCGTCGCCGACCGCAAGGGCGCCGTCCTCATCTACAATGATCAAGGCGTGTATATGGAGCGATTGTCCGGCTTCGGTCGCCCGGTCGATGTGGGCGTGGATCGGCTGGGAAACCTGTACGTTCTCGAATCGAAAGAGGCTGGTATCCACATTTTCGATCACAATCTCAAATTGCTCACCACAATGAGGTCGGGTGATGATCCCAGATTTGTCCTCTCCTCCCCCGGGAAGATGTTTGTGGAAGGTGATGGGACCGTATACGTGACCGACACCGAGAACTGCAGGGTTTCTGTCCTAAGAGCAGCTCTTGAACCAGAATCGACAATGACATACTATACCCAGATAGGGGTGAAGGGGGAGGGGCGCGGTGAATTCAGAAACCCCAGTGCGGTGGCGGCCGCTGGCCATCCCTATGGCAGGGGCCATCTCTATGGCAGGGGCCATCTCTATGGCAGGGGCCATCTCTATGTCGCCGACGAAAAAAATCGGAACGTCCAGGTCTTCTCACTGGTTGGGCTTTCTGCGGTCAAAAGGGACCTGGTCATGCCCCCCATGCAATCTCTCCCGGTTGTCGTGGAATGGATCGCAGATATCGATCATTCCCACGTTTCCGCCTCGCGCAGGTTGTGGTCCTTCGCCTTGGACGATGAGGGCAACGTGTACTGTGTGGACGCCGGACTGAGTTCCGTATACGTGTATACCTGGGCAGGAAGTTTTGTGATGAGCTTTGGGGGGGAGGGCACAGACCCTGGTCGGCTGAAAAAGCCGGAGGGTGTGGTGTGGGACGAGGACAAGTTCCTCTATATTGTCGATACCGGCAACAACCGCGTTCAGCAATGGAGCGACACTGGAGTGTTTCAGCGCCAATTCGGGAAGAAGGGGAAAGGGCCATTGGAGTTTAACAATCCGTGTGCTGCAGCTCTCGATACCCAAGGCCATCTCTTTGTTGTCGACAAGAATAACGGCCGCATTCAGGTTTTGGGTTCGGCGGGTGAGGTTGAAAAGATACTCTCTGGAGAAAGAGGTGATGCCCTCCGAAAGCCGATCTGTGTGGCTGTTGGACCTGAGGGGAGGGTGTACGTGGTGGAGGAGGGAAGGCCCACCCTCCGAGTTTTCGATCGGAATGGAGGCAGGGTATCGACCCTGGGAGATGAAGAGACGGGTCCGTTCCTGGCCCCGGTCAGCGTTGATGTGGACACCAGTGGCAACGTCTCCGTGCTCGATGCCCGGACCGGGGTTTATGTGTTCGACCGAGAAGGTCGTCCCGTGTTGCACTTCGGTTCAGAGGGCGACCTGATCGGTCAGTTTCGTCGGCCGACACACATCCAGATCGGTCCTGGTGGAAAGATCTATATCTCTGACTCCGAGCGCAACCGAATATCCGTATTTCGCCTGGGGAATCGCTCAGAGGGTGCGGTGGCAGGCCGCGTCCAGCCAGTCCCAGAATTCGGCCGGGTCGCGCTTCTCCGACACGGGCAACCCACTAACATCGATACCCTTTCGTGGGACGGTTCCTTTTTTTGAGAGGCATCGCCC
>JBHIER010000577.1:0-2132 GCA_046760705.1 bacterium | reverse complement strand
GTTTTCTGCAGGTCTCCTCTATGAGCCTTCTGGCAAGGTTAGCAGATTCCCTATGAGCCACCATCCAGCCCACCACGTAGCGGCTAAAGATTGTCACCCCCGGCCCCTCCGAGGTAGGGTCGAGGATTGGCGCGGTACTCTCAGAGCCCGTTTCCAACCCCCGCCTCGTCAAACCCGGCGTACGGTTTTCCCGTACCGGGCTTTCCTGCTGACTTCATCTGAAGGTTTATGAGACCTATCGAACTGGCAGCGCTTTCAAGCCTTGTAATATCGGACCCCGTAGTCGTTGAACAACCCCAGGGTCTCGTAGAACCAGGCCCTACTCCACCTGTTCCAGCCAAAACCACGGCGTTTCCTGGCACGCATCAGGTGTCTTCGAATCTTCTTCTCCACCCAGTCTTTGATATAGCCAAAGCAACGGCTGGAGTTTCCGATCCGAAAATAGTTCACCCAGCCTCGCAATATGGGATTGATCAGGTATATGACTCGATCAATCGGCTGCGAGACATGTCGACGAAACACATCCTTGAGTCTTTGTAGCAGGGCCGTCCGGGCTTTCATCCTCGGCGTGACCCTAACTCCCCATTTCCCCCCACGGGTTTTCACCCGCCTGAAGTCAAACCCAAGAAAGCTAAAGGTCTCGTCACGGGTGAGGTCAACCATCCGGGACTTCTCGATATTCACCTGCACATCGAGCTTCTCCAGCTCTTCAAGGAGCCTCTTATATGCCGCCTTTGCGAGCCAATCCCACTTGCGAAAGCCATCCACGAGGATCACCAGATCATCGGCAAAACGGGCATATTCTATATACTCGTATTTACCTCGGCGAGTGACTTCCTTCGCACGCTCCAGCATCTTATCCACCTCGTTGAGATAGATGTTGCTGAGCAAGGGCGAAATCACCCCGCCTTGAGGGACGCCCCGCTTCCCGCTGGCTTTCAGAATCAGCTTCAGCAGTCTCATTACCCTTACATCGTCAACTCGTTCGGCTACCTTCTTGAGAAGTATGTCATGCCGAACGTTGTCAAAGTAGGCCTTGAGGTCTACATCTACCTGGGTCTTGTTCTTAACCACTGCTTCTGCCACCCGATCCACTGCCGCATGGGCCGTCCGCTTGGGTCGATACCCATACCACCCTTCCTGGAAGTCGGCTTCAAAGATCGGCTCTAAGATCAGCTTCAGTGCTCCTTGGACCACGCGGTCTCGTATAGAAGGAATCCCTAAAATTCTGACCTTGTTGCCGTCTTTGGGAATCTCCTTCCTCCGATTCCGCATCGGTCGGTACGCACCAGAGACCAGTTCACCCCGAATCCCTTCAAGAAAAGCCTCCAGGCCTGACTCTTCAATGGCCTCAAACGTCACACCGTCTATCCCCGGCGCCCCGTTATTCCTCTTGGCCATCCGGTAGGCCTCACGAAGCGTCTCCATCTTGCACACGTGAACATAAAGTCCCCAGAACCGCCATGACTTCTCAGACTTCGCCTTCAGGTATATCTTCCTCCTCAGGTCTTGCAGACTTATGGACGCCTTTATCATCTCGTCCCTGCCTCCCAATGTTGTCGGAAGATGGTCAACAGCAGGGCCCCTTCGCTCCGCAGGCGTTACCCCGCTTCATAGCTACTACGGACCCATCCGCCCCCCTCTCGTCTTCGATCCACTTCCCGCTGTTCACGGTTATAGAACCTACCTTGCTCCAGGAATTTCTCCCTGGGACGAGGAGGGCTTCTCCAGTTGCTCGGCATGTCCTGGCCACCGTGCCATCGCTACCACCCCGCCGGAGCGGAAAGCCGTATCAATCAGATTTCAACTCTCCGTGCTGCCTTCGCCCTACGGTTGGGGGCTCGGCCTCCGGGGATTCTCACTTTCGGGGCCACCTGTGCGTTCACTCTCGTTACAGCCCGGTGACTCGCTCACCATCCCTAAGATGGCTTTGTCGATGGGCTTCAGATATTCGGTTTCCCTCCTACCTGCCATCCAAGCTACGGGGCTTCTGATTCTTACCCCGGCAGGACTGACTCCTGCTGAACATGCCAGCCTTAACTGGACACACAACCGGACGTGAACCTCTCGATTCATACGGCTCCTATTGTCCGGCCATCATCAATGGCTTTGCTTCACTCACCGGCTCATCC
>JBHIER010000576.1:0-2140 GCA_046760705.1 bacterium | reverse complement strand
GCTGGATCGGGACGTATATCCCGATCACGAGTACCATTTGGGTGCCAGGCCCGGTGATGGGTCATACTCCTTTGGGTTGGAACGCCACAGACCCTGAGGACCACTATTGGGGGCCCTTCCCCTTTTCGGTGACCGGAGCGATGGCCAATTCGTGGGTCGAAATCCCTGCGGTCTATGGCCTGCAGGGTGAGGTCGATCTCGGGCGCGGGCCTTTCTATGTGAGCACGATCTTCTTCAGGACAACAGGATAGGGTTTTCTGTGCGACAACCCGGATTACCTCCCTTACAGTTTCTTCAAGTTCTACTCCCAGTGTTGCGGACCTGATGGAGCCCACGACGGGTGGTTCATCCGAAGTTACAGCCCGTGGGTGGAGGCGATCGTCAGCTACTACGAAAACACACCGCCTCACATCTCCGGCATGACGGTGCAAAATGATACCTACGGATCGGACCCCTTTCCGGTGGAGGCCGAAATCACAGACCAGGATGCGGAGAATTCGGCCAATGCAGCACTGGCCAGTGTCTACCTCGTATATACCATCAACACTGGGACCGACAGCATGCCCATGGACGGGCCTTTCGAAGGGGGTACGTTCAGCGGGACAATCCCGACTCTCGCAGTGGGGGATACGGTCACCTATCACATCACCGCATGCGATCCACCCGGTCTCTGCTCAAGATCGATCGAGGTCACCTTCGCCCGAATCGTGCCGGTTCACAAGATGGCCGATCTCCTCCTCATCAACGACGGTATGCAACTGGACAGCCTCTATCGGGATGTGCTGGAGACCATGATCGTGGACAGAGAGGGCCATCGGTATGAGTACGAGTACTGGGACATGGCCGACCCACCATGGTATGCCATAACATTCTATACATCGACCAGGACTACTTCTGTGCCCACGAAGAATACGGCTGCGATTGGGATGAAGAGTTGAGTCCGGGTGAGTTCATGTACGACTACTTCGGGGTAGCCTTGGCCATCAGTGACAACCACGGCGCAGATGTGGGAGACTACGAGAGTGTGGCCGTCGGTGTTGAAGGTGATCCCATCGGTGCTGAGTTGGCCGATCGCCCCATCAACTTTCGGCCGGAGGCTCTGACCGATTCACCGGATCGCTGGAACTGGCCCGATTGGATCGACCGCGAAGTGCAAGGAGCAGCTCGCATTTTCACTTACAGAGATAGCCAATTTGGGGCCGGTGTTCGGTACGATGGTGGCCATTTCAGGACCGTTTACATCCCCTGGCAGCTCGATTTCGCCGTCGACACCACAGTAGCTGGGGATCTTGTGCCCCGGTCCGGCGCCCCGCTTCTGATCCAGAACGGCCTGTGGTGGTTCGGGACCGAAAACAGAAGGCTCGGTACGAACCCATCTGAGAGTTCTGTTCCAGCCCCAACCAGGTATGTCCTGCATCAGAACCATCCCAATCCCTTCAACTCTGAGACGAAGATCAGCTATCAGACGGCCGAGGAGTGTTTGGTTGAATTAACCGTTTATAACGTGTTGGGGCAAAAGATCCGGACTCTGTTTGAAGGAGAGCAAGTGGCAGGATCGCACAATGTAGCCTGGGACGGAAAAGACGATCTCGGTTTCCATGTCAGTACCGGTGTTTACTTCTATAAGCTTGAAACAGACGGAACGTCCCGAGGGAGTCATGGCGATTTTGTCAAAATAAGGAGGACGATTCTTTTGAGGTAGCTCTGTCGAATAGGGGTGGTCTTATAGGTCACCCCCTCATCCCCCTCTTCCGTCGTAAGCAACGATCCGGATGAAGGAGTAGTGTCCCTGGGACCTTCTCTTACAGAATAGCCTCAAATCACAAAAACCTCAACTTAAATATAAGGGTCTCACCGACCCTCCCCGGAAAGATTTCGGGACAAGATTGGCGCTGCGCAATCTCCGATCTGTCACCCTCGCTTATTCTTATGGTGAGAATCTCCAAAATGTGAGATTCCGAAACAAGTTCGGAATGACAGCACCCGTAGCCCCGTTTTCCATAGCGCGCTTTTTCAAACTCCCTATATTATTACATCGTAAAAGTTTGCTTTTTTAGCCAGCTTTTTTCATGTGCCGCCATTGCAATTGCCAGGAGAAGCCCGGGGTGACGGTCACGAAGCCCGCCCGCCTGCTGCGAAG
>JBHIER010000575.1:0-2141 GCA_046760705.1 bacterium | reverse complement strand
ACCCTGATCATCTGATATACTTATTCTCAAAGTTCGATTGCGGCTTTGCCGCGCTAGGTGATACAGACACCAATGGTAAACAGAAGCTTTTGCATGCTTAATGTATCGATATACTGACTCAACAAAGTTTGCGAAGTATTCCTCGTCTTGAAAGATAGTCTGCTTCAACACACCACGGTTGATAACGTGGAACACGAGTGATTTATCGATCTGATTCTGCCTTGGTTTTCTCGTCATAGGTGCTAACGATAAGTAGAAAATGGAAAATTTAACTCATACATTTACTACTTTGTTCAACAAGAACTTACAAAGAGTGTCCCCTTTTATCCGCTCGACTCAGCTCGCTTTTGATCCCGACGGCCAGCAAGGGGATGAGGATTTCGTGATGGCCGGTGATGGCAAACCCATGGCCACTGCTCTGGGTCGGTCGCTGAACCACATTCACCCGCGGTCGGTAGTGCTGGATCATGTCGAAGTTGGCGGTGGTAAAATTCTTCACAGAATGACCCAGGTTCCGGGCCAGGTTGAGGGCCTTGAGAAAAACTTCCGGCAGGACAACAGCTGAACCGACGTTGAGGAGGACACCGCCATCTCCAAGATCGGCAACGACTTTGGTGAATATCTTAAAGTCCCGATAGGTGGTGGCACCGATGGCTGCACCATCGGCTTTGGGATGTTGGTGAACGATATCAGTCCCGATGGCCACATGCACGGTGATGGGAATCCCCAACCGAAAGCAGGAAGCCTGGAGGCTGAAATCGCAGTGGGCGGCGGAGACATCGAGGAGGTATTTTCCAACGGCCTCACCGAAACCCATCCTCTCCTTCGCGGCCGAAGAGATAATCTCATTGATGAGCGATCCTGTCTCCTCAGCCATGCCGAAGGAGCCGTCCTCAATATATGTGGCCACATCCTCGGAGGTGACCCCCCACATGGCGATCTCGAAATCGTGGATGGACCCGGAGCCGCTCATCGCTACGGCCGTAATAACTCCTCTCTCAATCAGATCGATGAGAATCGGGGAGAGACCACACTTGATCACGTGCGCGCCCATCATCAGGATCACCGGTTTCCCCTTCCGCTTTGCTTGGACGATGGCTTCGATGACTCTGCGGAGATCGTTGGCAGCTAAAATGCGAGGCAGGGAGGATATCCACTCCGCCACAGACGCCTCGGCCTCACACACCTGAGCGAAATCCTCGATTCTCACTTTGCTCTTCCGGTCCCAGATGGGATAGGTCTTGACCCCGCTCATATCGATCTCTTCGTACTTCGACATCACTCCTCCCCTCCCAGATCGTACTCCACCAATTTGGCCGCAACGGAGCCGATAATCATCTTGCTCTTCATCAACACCGGAATTTTCCTCTCATCGTCCGTCAGCCAGACCCGCAGTCTGCCCGCATGTTTGAAAATGCCCACAGCCTGAAGCACCGGTTCGATCACCATGCATTTGAAGACGCCGGCCGGAACCTTGACGCGCTCCCTTTTCAAGACCTTCACCTCCAGGGGGTAGATCTTCCTGCCGGAATGGTGATCGATGAAGATCGATTCTCCGCGCTTCAATTCCTGAAGACGACCGTAATAAAAACCGGACAGAATGTCCTGGACAAAGGGCGGGACCTTCATAGTATCCTTGTCAGTGACGGCTACGTGGTTGACCTGACCGTACTCGACGCGCATGTCCGATCGAAAGCTACCCTCCCGGAGGTGTTTCTCAAATCGCCAGGGGAAGAGGCCATCCACATCCATGTAGGATTCCACCCGATCCCGGACCTCGAAAAAGCTCGAAAAGAGCTCACTCGTCCTCGCTTCCGAAATCAAATGATAGCACCTTCGTCCGTTAACCTCCTCAATTTCCAACACCTCCATCGTGGCCTGTCCGGCCTTGAACGGGCCGTACTCGACGGAGAAGACCAATCGCTCTCCGACACGGAAGGCATTGTTGGGCAGACGTCGCAAGGGCAAAGCTCCATCCCCCTCCGATGGAGAGCAGGTGTCGGCTGGGTCCGTATGTTCACCTCTCGGAGATTCTACAGTCTCCAAAATGCCATCAGAATGGAGCTCGGATTTTGACGAAGGGAATGAAACGGAAATACGCCCACCTGTCTGCGTGCGGTCACGCACAGGCAGGCAAGGGG
>JBHIER010000574.1:0-2142 GCA_046760705.1 bacterium | reverse complement strand
CAAAATCCAAAATCCCTTCCTCCCCTCATCTGCTACCGATGCGAAGCACATTAGGACGCAGAACATCAGAGCATCAGGCCTTTGTTCAGGTAGAGTTCTCCTCATATTCTGATAAACTGATCCTCTATTTTCGCGCCCCTGCGCCTTTATTCTCGACCCTTTTCTTTGAGGTCCTCAATCTTTTTCATCGCCTTCTCGGCCGCCCTTTCTGTGGGGTAGTCTTTCACCACCTTCTTATATGCGGCCAGGGCTTCGTCGTATCTCTTCTGCCTCTCATACACCTCCCCGATACTGTACTGGGCTTCGGCGGCCCACTTCGAATCCGGGTACTGGGTCAGCATCTCATTGAAAGAGATGAGGGCCGCCTGAAAATACTCCAGCTTCAGATAGAGACGGCCGGTGTCGAAGTCCTTTTTGGCCAGCTTGTCCCGGCACAACCTCAACTTCTCCCGGGCTTGATCGAGGAGATCGCTGTCGGGAAACTCATCGATATACTTCTGGAAGGCCTGGATGGCTTTGTGCGTATATTCCTGATCAAGACTGGAGGGCATCGATTGATCGTAGTAGCACATCCCGAGCATGTATTGGGCATCGTCGGCGTAGGGGCTCAGGGGATAGTCCCGCAGTACCCGACGGTACTCGGAAGCGGCCAAGGCGTAGTCTTTGAGGCAATAGTGTGCCTCGCCCAGACCGAACTCTGCGTCGTCAACAAAATCGCTCCCGGGGAAATTGAAGATGACCTTTTGAAACTCCTGAATCGCCTCCAAACAGTCCCCCTTTTCGAGCAGCCGCTTGGCCAAAAGATATCGGTCTTCGGCATCCAGTTCAACTTTCATTCTTTGCGAGCTACATCCAATGCAAAGGCAAGTAGGGAGGAGGATGAGAATTCCGATTGTGCGATTGAAGCAATTTGTCATGTATGATACGAATGGAGAAATATGTAGACTATTTAGAGTTCTTTTCAATTTCAAGATGAAAGTTTCTGCTCCATTTCAAAACATCGATTCAAATATTTTCAATTTTGGATTTTGGATTTTACCAGTTAATACTCCTTCTTTTGAAACCAGCGCTCCCAGCCGACAACGGAAAATGATTGACGGAAGACCCACTCTTGAGCGCCGTTCTTGGCCACGTCTCCGCGCCTACCGATCTCGATGGCGAGGTCGACCACCCCTCTGCCTTCTTTGAAAAAGAGGCTCGTGCCTAAGGTGAAGAAGGTTTCTGAGAGACGATCTCCGGATGAATCTTTGTAAGGCCACGGCTGGTGGTAGGCACCGATCCGCCAGGGCGCTTTTGCATAAAAGGGGGCCGGTTTGTCGGTCGACGGTGCCAGTTCGCACCCAAAGGCGAGTCGGACGGTGTTTTCGTACTGCGGGAGCTGGGCTTCGTCCAATCTAAATTTCTCCCACAGTCTGGTGTAGACTTCGCCGCCAACGAGCAACCGGGCCGTGAGCCGATAGGTCATCCCGAGGCCGTATGCATCGGGAAAGTCGAGGCGGTGTTTCTCCTCCCCCAGGCTGCCGGAGACAGCGCTCCTGTTGGTGGTCGCATCGATGGGCCCGGAGCGGCAGAACAGGGCCCCCACAGACCATCTGGGGTGGGGGCGAAAGGCGATTCCGCCGACAAAAGCCTGGCCGAAATAGCTCGTCTTCAGCAGATCATCAGAATCGACGTACAAAATCGCGCTTCCACTCTTCGGTTATCGACCCAAAGATGAAGTTCACCGCCGCCCCGAGAAAGAGCCTGTCCCCGATATTTTTGGCCAGCGCCACCGATCCCAGACGCGTCCCCCCTTCGGCAGAGACATGTAATCTGTAAGGCTCACTGTAAGGCTCATCGAAGGCTTCAGCGTCTCTGGAGAGGTGAAAGTTCACATCGCTGAACGGGGCGATCCCCGCTCCCACCACCACTCCATGCGAGATGGGAATGACGAGTCGCGCCAACCTCGGTCCCCAGGCGTCGAAGCGGGTTCTGGAGCGCGCGTCCTTGACGTTCCGCTGTTCAAAGAGGAAGAGGGCCGTCATCGTGGTGGTGTCCACCACGCCGATGATGGCCGGGTTGATCAAACTCACCCCTCGCCCATCGAGAAAGTCCACATTGACCCCCCCCCTTCCCCTCGCCTGCCCCTCCACAGGATAGGAT
>JBHIER010000573.1:0-2153 GCA_046760705.1 bacterium | reverse complement strand
ACCGTGGAGATCGTGAGAACAGCCAAGCGCACAGGGGCCAGGGTTTCTGGACCCATTCCGCTCCCGACGAAAAAGAGTGTGTATACTGTTCTCCGATCACCCCACGTGGATAAGAAGTCCCGGGAGCAATTTGAGACGAGGATTCATAAGCGGCTCATAGATATATACGACTCCAACCCGCAGACAGTCGATGCCCTCATGCGGCTCGATCTGCCGGCTGGGGTGGACATTGAGATAAAGATTTAACCCGAAACTTGGGCCGGACTCAGCCCGGGAGAGGCGATCAGAATGGATGGCGTAATTGGTCGAAAAATTGGTATGACTCGAGTCTTCGATGATCTGGGCAATGCGGTGCCGGTGACGGTTATTGAGGCCGGTCCGTGCGCTGTGGTCCAGGTCAAGACCGAGGAGAGGGACGGATATACGGCAGTGCAATTGGGCTTTTTGGATAAGAAGGCGGAGCGGATCACCAAGCCGTTGAAGGGCCATTTTCGAAAAGCCTCGGTCCCACCTAAGGCGGTGCTCCGGGAGTTTCGGGTGGAGGATGTGTCGGGCATAAGGCCCGGGATGGAGGTGAAGGTAGACATCTTCTCCCCAGGCGAGAGGGCCGATGTGACCGGGACGACGAAAGGAAAGGGGTTTACCGGGGTGGTGAAGGCTTACGGTTTTAGAGGTGGCAGTACTGGCAGCCACGGGGGATCGACCTATCACCGGGCTCCGGGCTCTTTGGGGCAGTCGTCCTTCCCCTCCAGAGTGTTCAAAGGGAAGCGCCTTCCGGGGCGCATAGGCTCCAGCCAGAGGACTGTGTTGAACCTCGAAGTGATTCGGGTTATCCCTGAGAGAAACACTGTTCTGGTGAAAGGTGCAGTCCCCGGGCCGAACGGGGGAATTGTATTGGTGAGAAAGAGCAAGCGTCGCTCGATGGTGTTGGCATAACGAAAGGGCGGGAGGCAGTGTCCGAGATTTCAATTTCGGTTGTTAACGGTGAGGGGGTGGCAGTGGGAAAGGCGACCCTTGCCCCGAGCATTTTTGGGATCGAGCCCAATCGAGGGGCTCTGTACGAGGCCGTTAAAGTCTATCTGGGCAACCGGCGGCAGGGGACAGCCTCGACCAGAGGGCGTTCGGAGGGGCGAGGTGGAGGGGCAAAGCCCTGGCGTCAGAAAGGGACGGGCAGAGCTCGGGCCGGGACGGTTCGATCACCACTATGGGTCGGCGGCGGCACCACCTTTGGACCGAAACCGAGAGCGTACCGATCAGCTCTCCCTAAGAAGGTGAACCGACTGGCCCGTCGGTCGGCCCTCTCTCTCCAGGCCAGAGAGGGCAACATTCGGGTTGTTGAAGAGCTGAGCTTCGATGAGCCGAAGACGAAACGGATGGTCTCGATATTGGACCTGTTAGGTTTGAAGGGGAAGAAGGTGCTCTTTCTGACGGCCAAAGCTGACGAGAACCTCCTCAAGTCCTGTCGGAACATTCCCAACCTGACGGTCAAGCCGGCCCGCGATGTGCCGGCATACGATGTGCTCAACTGTGAGGTGGTCCTTATGACCAGAAGTGCTCTGGCCCAGATCGAGGAGGTCTTGGGCCCATGACCGATCCGAGAAAAATTATCCTGCGGCCTCTGCTTACGGAGAAGAGTACCAAGATGAAAGAGGCCACAAACACGGTCGCCTTCGTGGTGGATAGAAGGGCCAATAAGATAGAGATCAAAAGGGCAGTTCAGAAGATGTTCGACGTTCGCGTCAAGAATGTCCGTACAATGGTCGTTCACGGGAAGGTGAAACGCATGGGTCGCTTTGAAGGGAGAAGGCCTGACTGGAAGAAAGCCGTAGTCACCCTGAAGGAGGGTGAGACCATCGATTTTCTTGAAACGAAGTAGGAACAATGATGGGGTCGTGTCTTAAAAATGGGAAATAAACTTCTTGTTTGCACGTTTGGACTGCTGGTCAATCTTTCTGTTGGTAGTGTTTATGCTCAGGATGCCTTCTGCAACAAATATCGAATATCACAGAAGAGAGTTCAAGCATGCTAAAGAAATTGTTAATCACACTCATACAAACAGCTTTTCTGACAGTGACATTTTCTGTCTGCTCAAAGGCCAAGGACTATTTTCCCCTTGAAATTGGAAACACATGGGTATATGATATCCTTATGAT
>JBHIER010000572.1:0-2156 GCA_046760705.1 bacterium | reverse complement strand
CGGTGTTGAGGCACTTACCTATTTGCAGGAGAGGGAAGGTAAATTCGATATTTTGATTCTGGATCATCAAATGCCTGGGATGGACGGCATAGAGCTGGCGCGCACGATTAGGAAAGAACCAAAATTTGATGATGTTAAGATTATTATGCTTTCATCCTGGGGTGGGATCGAGCATGGATTGCTGCAAGAATTGAAAATTGTCCAATCCATTACAAAACCTGTGAAGCAATCTAAGCTCTTTGATATATTGATGGGCGTGTTGCGCCTTGGTGAAGAGGACGAGGCCGCTGCAACCGAGAGTGTGAAATCCGCCCAGCTAACCAAAGGTTACCGCCATCAAAGGATATTACTGGTGGAAGATAATATGGACAATCAAAATTTAGCAAGGAAGGTATTAGAGAAGGAGGGTTATAAGGTGCACATTGCTGACAACGGCCAAATGGCGGTCATGGCAGCGAAGGAATTCCATTATGATTTAATCTTAATGGACATTCAGATGCCGGTGATGGATGGGTTTGAGGCCACCAAGGAAATTAGAGCCTGGGAGCGGCGACAGCAACAGGAAAAGGTTCCCATCATTGCACTTACCGCCCATGCCTTGCAAGGGTACCGCGAGAAATGTTTACAACATGGAATGAATGAATATATCACCAAACCATTGAGAAAGAAAATTCTTCTCGAAACCATTAACAAATGGATTGACGCGCGTCCGACCATTTTGGTGGTCGATGACTCTGTAGATAATCGGACTTTGATTAAAAATTACCTTAAAAGGGCAGGGGGTTACAAGCTGGTTTTTGCCAGCAACGGACAGCAAGCTTTGCAAGTGTATCAGAGGCGTACCATATCGTTGATTTTGATGGATATGGAGATGCCGGTGATGGACGGCTATACGGCCACAAAAGCTCTCCGCAATCAAGAGAACGAAGTCCAGGTCCCCATCATAGCGTTGACGGCACATCAGGGGCACAAGGAGGTCAAGAAGTGTTTAGGCGCGGGCTGTACGGCGGTGGTCTCTAAGCCCATCCGGAAACAAAAGCTGCTTGATATGATAAGCCATTATCTGGGTGTTACTCATACTGGTTCTAAAAATACAACGCAAAAAGTATTAGAGATGACAAACATTACCTGATTAGCGGAATCGAAGGATGCTATTTATGATTATGGCGTAGCTTTCGTAAAAGCAGATTTAGGAAAAACAACTTATTCAATCATGGAGGTATCTCATGGATCCAAGACAAACTGCACTGGTTTTGATCGGTTATCAAAACGATTACTTCGCTGCCAACGGCATTCTACATGCCGTGATTGAGGAATCGTCGCGTGTTACTGGCGTCTTATCCAATACAATTGATTTGGTGGAGCGCTTACTTTCCACCAATATCCTGATCGTCTCGACACCAATACTCTTTACACCCGACTACAGTGAACTTAATGAGCCGGTAGGAATACTAAAGACAATAAAGGAAGTGGGAGCATTTAAGGCTGGAACAAAGGGTTCGGAAACCATCCCAGAACTGCTCCGATTCGGTGAGCGGATCATGGAGGTGCCTGGCAAACGAGGTCTTAACGCGTTCTCCAACACCGAGCTTGACACTCTGTTGCAGAAACGAGGCATAAAGAATGTCGCCTTAGCCGGCGTGGTTACCTCAATTTGTATTGATTCCACTGGTCGCTCGGCCTTCGAGCGGGGTTATAAGGTTTCAATTCTCTCAAACTGTACCTCGGGTCGTACCCCCTTCGAACAAGAATTCTACTGCGAAAACATTTTTCCACTCTACGCTGAGGTCATCAGTCACGTGCAACTACTAAGACGTCTTGGAATTGATGTATGACTAATAAGAACGGCAACGAGCTTCAATTACAGATCCAATATCGCCTTATAGAAGAACTCTTTGCATCGGAGAAACGGTATCGAGAACTGGTCGAGAATCTACGCGAGGTGGTATTCCGATGTGATAACATCGGGTACCTAACCTTTCTTAATCAGGCCTGGACGGAGATTCTCGGTTACTCGATTGAAGATTCTCTTGGACGTTCCATTGGTGATTTTCTTTATGAAGAAGATCGGGAGTTGGGACTTGCCCTGATAACTAAGCAACAGAGTGAGAAGTTGGTTCAGCAACAAAAGAATCTGCGTTTTTGTCATCGCAATG
>JBHIER010000571.1:0-2159 GCA_046760705.1 bacterium | reverse complement strand
TTTCAGAATGCCCAGTTAGGTGCTAATACTCCTGCTCCTGCCTTCAGTATTATCTTCAATCCCAGTTTAGCCTTTCCGCCATCCACACCTGGGTGCGATGAGAATGTGTCGGTACAGGTTTCTTCCGGTACCAGCTCCTTTACCGGTACCGATCAGGAGGTGGCGATCTTAATCTTCAATGTGGTCGGTTCCGCGGGGCAGACCAGTCCCCTGGGCTTTGATCAGGATCCCACACGCACCTCCCTGACGACTACGAACTATTTTGACATCAATAATGGCAATCTTGACTTTCAAAACGGTGCGTTCACGGTGACTGCGGGCTTTTCGGTATCCGGTACAGTCAGTTATTATAATGCCTCGCGGCCGGTATCGGCTGCCCAGATGGCACTGGCTTACAGCGGTGGAACCCTGACGGCCTCCACCAATGCCTCTGGCTACTACGTATTTACCGGTCTCTCTGGTGGTGCTATTACCCTCACCCCTTCTAAGACCGGGGATGTGAGTAAGATCACCGGTGCCGATGCTCTCCTGGTTCTGCGTTATCTCGCCTTTCTGGAGACACTTACTAATGACCAGAAGATAGCGGCGGATGTGACCACAGATGGTGCTGTCTCCGGAGCCGATGCTCTGGCCATCTTGCGATATCTGGCCTTCTTCAGCACTAACATCGGCCATACCGGTGAATGGACCTTCCGCCCCCTCAACATCAGCACCACCCTCAGTGGTAATCTCACTAATCAGAACTTTACCGCCTATCTACTGGGTGAGGCCACGGGTGATTGGGGTACAAGCGCACCGGCGGGCGCTATTGCTCAAAGTCAACTACCTGCCCAAATGGAAAAGGGTGCGTTGGAGGAGACCTCTTCTGTGGCCTTGGCTTTAGGAGAGGTTAGGGGTTCACCCGGGGAGGAGATTGCTGTACCGGTGACCCTGACCAACTGGGGAGAGGCCGTGAACACGATAATCTTTTCCCTCGACTATGACTCCACGCTCTTTAGCTACAGGTCGGCTGGGTTAACTCCTTTAACCGAGGGCTATCTCTTTGCGGTCAATGCAACTGAGCAAGGAAAGCTCCACGTTGCTATGGCCGGGGTGAAGGGAGTCACCGAAGGAGGGGACATCCTGCGGATTGTCTTTGAGATTACTTCCTCTGAGCAAAAACAGGGGAGTTCAGAGCTCACTTTCTCCACAGCCACAGCCAATGATCGCAAAGTAGCCCATCTCACCAGTGGAGAGGTTGTGTTCAAAGAGCTCGAAGTCCCGTCGCCTTTGCCGGAGGCCTTCGAACTCTCTCAGAACTATCCCAACCCCTTCAATCCCACTACCACCATCCGCTACGCAGTGCCCAAGAAATTTGCTGATGGGGTGAAGGTTAACCTCAAGATTTTCAATATTGAGGGGCAAATGGTGCGCAGCTTAGTTAATGAAGACAGAGCTCCTGGCTTTTACTCAGTGGTGTGGGATGGTAAAAACGACAGGGGTGAGTGGGTTTCCTCAGGGCTTTATTTCTACGCCGTGAGTGTGGGCGAGTTCAAGGCCACCCGCAAGATGATCTTCTTGAAGTGAGCAGAACTGTTTAATGAATTTCGCCAATCCAATACTTGACCATGTTATATTTGCCTGCCATCCCAAGCGTAGGTGACGAAGAACCCAAGAGACAGTACGGATGAATGGACGGTACTACATTTGTATGAAGAATTATAAGAGGTTGTTTCGCTTCTAATGAAAGAACATGTCATTTCGAGGAGCGAAGCAACGAGAAATCTGTTTAAAGCATCTAATTTGCCGATTTTCTCAATTAGGTGCTCTACCAGATTCCTCATCCCGATCAAAAATCGGGATTCGGAATGACACTCCACCTTTCATTACTAAAAGAACTACGAGGGTAGATGAACCTCGCAATGATATTGTCAAGTTAAGCTGGTATCTTCTTACCCGAAGGTCCGATAAGACATAAGTTTCATGTATGCTTTATAAACAGAGAGATTCCTCCAATTGCGCTTCTCTTCATAGTTCTGTTGCCATGTTGGTTAATCGGAAACAATTAACAAGCTGTTAACCTTCAGTAGTAACACAAAAGTGAATTTGTCAACAATTTTTTGATTTATCTGAGTAAATGTTTGTTATATCTGGATAAAAATGCATTCAGAGAAAAAAAG
>JBHIER010000570.1:0-2160 GCA_046760705.1 bacterium | reverse complement strand
ACTCCAATTGGGTCCCTACCAGAACGAAAAAAATGACATAAATCATCCTTTCGAGGCGACGCGAGAGGACAAAAAGATGATGGTCTTCGCCGGAAAGATTCACTAAAGTAAAACCGAAGGCCATTCCGGTGAGAAGATAGGAGAAGTCGTAAGCCATGGATATTCCCGCCCCTAAAAAGAGTCCGCCCACCTCATAGATCAGAAGTGTTTCCATACGGGCATGGTGTTTTCGAAGCCAATGGATCCCATACCCCAAGAGGATACCGAGAATCAAAGCCCCTACGATTTCCCGGCCTGCATGGAGGAGAAACTGGCTTCTTGCTCCTAACAAGCTTACCGTTAAAGCGAAGAACAGAATTGCGAAGAAATCGTCGATGGCCATGACATGGTATAGAAATTTGGTGAATTCGTCCCCCGCTCGGCTCTCATCCAAAACCGCCTTCACCGCACCTGGTGCTGTGGCCACAGCAGTCGCCGCTAAAATCAGAGACAAAAACAGATCTCCAGTCCAAAACCACAGAAGACCAGCTACGAAGAGATAAGCCATAGTCGCTTGAGAGAAGACCAGAATACCAAGGGCTTTGCCTTCGCGATGCAACTGCCGAACCCCCAATTCACCCCCTATCTGGTAAGCGATGAAAGAGAGGGCCACAATTTCGATCACAGCGAAGTTTTCCAGAAATGACCTCGAAAAGAGCCCCAGTGCCGACGGACCAATGAGGGCACCAAAGACAATAAACCCGACCACCTCTGGGAGGCGGATTTTCCCTGCACCTCGGCCAAAGGCATAGCCAGCTATGAGAAAAATGGCCAAAGCAATGAGATAATTCATAAAAATTCTACGTCAGCAGTAAAGGAACCATGGGAGCCGGTTTATGCACCGGTCCCATGATCGTGCTCCTCACCCTACATCCTTGCGGAGTCGAGTTCAAAGAACCGAGTCAACATCCCTCAAGGTGATGATTACTACTCACTCCAAAGTGACTTGGAACCCCAACCTCCTCTGTTGGTGAGATTGTAAAACTCATCGTTTAAGATCCGTAAATGGAGCCCCTCTTCCTCAGAAAGCTTCTTGAACATCTTTTGACCGGAGGAGTCGGTCGTCTGTTTGGCTAAGTCAGCATATCGCTTCTGCTCTTTTCGCTCAGCCTCAATGGCCATGTTGAGGATGTCAATCACCTCATCTTTCTTCGGTTCGCCTTCGATCTCTCCCCTCGTTTCAATCCCTGACTTCGAAAAAGATGTTCCACCGTACTCAATATACTGACCTGAACCGCTCAGAGAGTCATGCAGCTTTTTCAAGTAGTTATAATGACTCTTTTCAAAGTCAGCCAACTGGAGAAAAAGCTCCTTCCCCTGAGGGTGCTCTGTTACCTCAGCACCCTTTCTGTAAAAATCGTGGGCCTTATTCTCCGCCTCCATGGCCAGCTCGATAGCACCCAACATGTCGGTGTTCCTCTCCATGCAAATCCTCCTTATTCACTCATTGGTTCAAACTGATCTTTTCTTGCTCCACACTCAGGACAGATCCAATCCTCGAGCAAATCCTCAAAGGGCGTGCCGGGATCGATCCCATTTTCCGGATCCCCCTTCTCGGGCCGGACATATTTGTTATTGTGTTCCGCTAAGATGCCACCTCTCGGAGACAAAAATTTCATTGGCCACAGTCCCGACCACAAACACCTGGCCACAGTTCTGGCACGTCCCCACATGAAAGCATTCCTTTGAGTGGAGGTCACACCGAAAGTTCAACTCCATATTGTCGCGGCCACACTTCGGGCAGCCTTTCTCCTTCAATTTACCCTCCCACTGCTCCTCCATCTCTGCTAAGGTTTTGGTCTGAGTATTGACTTCGAACATGTAGTGGCAATGCTGGCATGTGGCAACATATAAGCACTCTTCCATCCCCGGCTCACATCGCAGCGATAGATCGAGCTTGGTGTGCAAACACATAGGACATCCAACCTCACGCAGTTTGAGCTGTAGTTTTGTCAATTTATCCATTTTGGATACCTCCACTTCAGTCTTTTGGCTTTAATTAAAGAGAAATGACTATTCTCTTTCCATCAGTTCTCGAGTCAGTTTTTCTGCATTTCTATGATCTTTTGTCGAGTAGACATCTTTTCAACCTCCTTGGTTGTTAATGCCCCTCACAGAACC
>JBHIER010000569.1:0-2181 GCA_046760705.1 bacterium | reverse complement strand
GGTTCCTCCCATTTCCTTGATCTATTCAGATTGACTTTGCAGGTATAGCTTGGAATGCGTTGTGTTTGGGCGGCTAACTAGACGTCTTCATAAACTAAGATCTTAAAATTCATGTCAAGTTTTATTAGGCTGCTTTACTGCTATAAGTTATGGTGTCGATTAATTGATCGATTTCCCTGTCGACACGATCCAATGCTTTCCTGAGGGACTGTGGGTATGAGAGGGGATCAGTGTTGGTTATGGCCAGAAATGTCGGCTGGAACACTCGTGCATTGAGACGGCTGAAAAAACGGCACACTTTCCAACCATAGGGGGTCAAAAAATAACGGTAAGTTTGGGGCACTCGACAGATGATCCCTTTACGGACTAATCGCCTCAAGTCGTAGGTCATCATCGTGGATTTGTATTGCCCATCAAGAAGGGCGTCCACATGTCTGTACAGATCAGCATTGCGGAATCCATTGACCAGGTGAGTAAACAAGGTTAAGGCTAAAAACAGGGCCATTACTCGGGGATCACCAAACTTGAGCCCTGGAGCAGGTTGACCATCTGGGGTGATGGTAGGTTTCACTACCCGATCAATACTCTCACCAGAGAGTCCACAGTTGTGACTCGCCCGTTGGACATCTAAGAGACGCCGATTGATATTACGACCTATTTGCTGAAGATAGGCAAGATTGGAAATATCTTTTTCGATACCGAAGTCTTTGGGATCATTGATAGTGGTCTCCGTTCTCAATGCTCGGTTCTCTTTGAAATACTGTTTCACATGAGACTTCTTGTAATTGATGTGTAAACTGGGGTGAACACCATTGTGGATAACCCGAGTGCGAAATCGTCCAGGTGTCCGTTTGGTAACCCGGCGCTCAAAGAGCAACTGGACCCTATCAGGACGTCCTTGATCAAGGTTGTCCCGGATGACTTCTTCAAAGAACTGTCTTCCCCGAAGAGGACGGTCAAATACCTGTGTCAAACTAACTTCAAGCTGCCAAACTGAAAGACGATGTTGATAACCAGCATGCTGATCCTCTTTGGTGAGGGGATAGGGAAGACGAGCAATCCATTTATAAAAGAACCCCTTGATCTGTGAGTCTGTCAACTGATCGCAAATCTTCTGCAGAATCTGAGCATCAGAACAGGATAAGAAGCCATTATCGAGACTTTCAAAGACAACCCCGCGCTTTTCTAATTGCCGTTTCACCCATTCGTGTCCGTTAAGATAGACCTTTATGGGAAAGGGAACATAGCTGCCGATTTTGATGAAAGCCGGTCCAAACTCATCATCGTTGATGTAAAAATAGTAGTGATTGACAAAGACTGATTGACGAGAATACTCAAAGCCCACATAGCCTCTTTGATCTTTCTTGCGACCCTTGAAAGCAGAAGCTTTTTCCTGAGCGACACCGATGAATACAACCCCATCTTTCACAGGATGTTCTCGCCGCATCTGGGCAGCAATAATGTCCTTCCGTTGTCCACGCTCAAAATGGATGAGGGGAATGTCGTTCTCTTCGGCATACTGTTTGACCTCATGGATAAACCGCTGTGTCATCTGGTGTAAAAGCACAGGTGAAGGGATCTTCTGTTTGCGATGGGCCACAAGAAAGCTCACCAACTGACCCGGTAACTGCATAAGCGGGACATATCCGTTCAGGTAAATTCTATCCAGGCACTCTACCTCAAGGGTCACATGATCACGCAGTAGATCATTGATATTTGGCATAAGTCAACCTCCATTTGGAGGAACTATACCAAACTCTAAACACATAAGCAAGTACTTTAAACAAATCTTGTCGGTTTGAGGCGAAGCTTCGCTAGGATTCAAGGGGGAAAATCTTAAGGTGTTCAAAGAGATGGGGGGTGGGGGCCACTCGAATCCTTGATCCCTGGAACCCTTGGACCCTTTGTTTCCGCATTGGCCGTTGGTCGTGTTCGCGGTTCGTGTGCGTGAATGGGGAGTTCTGCCATCGTAGGATCGTCATTTACGTTCAGTATTCGTGAGCACGACTGACGGTCTGTGAAGGAAAATCGCCTCTTTCTGCCATTCTGGGGGCGTTCGCGACCGAAATCCTGTGGCCCCTCGCCCACCTTTGCGGTCCTCCAATATCACCAATAACTTAAGAAGCGTATGAAGTCTTGGAAGCCAGGGATTATCCCGATTCTTATCTTACTGGTTTGCTC
>JBHIER010000568.1:0-2181 GCA_046760705.1 bacterium | reverse complement strand
CTGGATAGAGACCGCCTCCCGTTTCACCAAACGTGAGCTGCCGCAGGTTCGATCCATCGATGTCCGCCAAAAAGACCTGTAATCTCTTGAACGACTCAGGATATCTTATGAACGCAAGCTGCTTGCCGTCGGGAGAACAAGTTAGATGGCCCATTATCTTAGAATCGATTAAGATAGGGTGTCTTTCTTTGGTCGATATGGAGATCGCATAGATACCGGGGCCGGTTTCTCGATCCTCTTGAATGTAAATGTGGTCATTATCGGGTGCCCAGGCATACGTGCCTTTGTAACGGCAAACCTTAATGATCTTCTGATCGTCACTGCCGTCGGCAGACATGACGTGAAGGAACTCTCGAAGGAATTCTCCGACAAAATAGGCGATTCGTTTGCCATCCGGTGACCAGATGGGCTGTAATCCGACGGCCAGTCTTGTGGGCTCTCCAGCGGGTTGACCTGTTTGAGGATCGATCGCTACCGAGTAGATATAGTTTCCTGTGGGACTCCGCTCATAAAGCAACCGGCCGGTTTCACTCAGTGAAATCAAGTCAGCACCCCCAAAATCGGGCCTGATGATGCGCACGTCACCCGCCACTTTGCCGTCAACGATGGGCACGCCACAGAGGTCCAGCTCCGGACCGAAGGCGCGATTGCTCAGGAAGAGAAGCATTTTCCCGTCCGGAGACCATATTGGTTGACTGCTATGAATGGAATCCGGGATAATTTGGACCGCCTCCTCACCATCCATCGGGTATAAATATAGGTTCCCGTTGTGCGAATAGCTCACATATCTGCCGTCAGGCGAGAATCGGAAGTCCTGCTCCTCACCCGTTACTGATAAGTTCAATTTTTGGATCACTCCTTCAGTAATTGACAAAATATCGAAAGTCCATCCGTCTTTTTTTAAGGCCACCAGAAGGAAGCGCCCATCTCTTGACCAGTCGAGAGGATGTCCATACGGATCAAGGGAACGATCTTCGCCCGTCTGGAGCGAGACAATGTGGAGGGACCAGGTAAGCGGGTTCGGCCAGCGGGCGTAAGCAATCTCTTTTCCATCAGGGGAAAAAACTGGATCCATGGTGCCTCCAGTCACGTAGTTGGTTATTTTTGTTTCCTCGCCCGAAACCAGGTCCCGGATCACAATGTTTCTCCCCTTGCAATAAGCGAGCTTTCTTCCATCTCGGCTTAGAGAGAGGCCGGGTTGGTCCCTCTCAATCTTCAGTTCACGGATAACAGGACCAGTGGGCTGCGCCTCAACGGCGGCAGCTTGACCGAGAGCGGTCAGGCGCGCGCGGGCCTGGGCCACAGCCTCAGGCTGGTCGGCGTACTCCTGCAGGACCCGATTATATGCCTTCTGTGCCTCACTTCGGCCCAACTTCTCGTAGCATAGACCGATGTGGAGCAGTGCCTTCGACGCAACCGGACGGTTTTCTGGATACTCATTAATAATCGTCTCATAGATCTTAATGGCAGTATCCAGCTCCCCCTCAACTTCCTCTTTGTACAAGCCAGACTGAAAAAGTTGCTCAGCGCTTTGCTGGGCGTATCCCACTGACAGCAGGATGAACGCGAAAGCAACAACAGCGATCATAAAATGATGTAATTTCATGATCAATCCCTCCTGTAAAGTTTAATTAGAGTTTAGTTAATTTGTTTCTACAGGAGGGAATATACTAAAATAAAACTTCGGATGGGTGAAGCTTCTGTGAAATTTGTGTTAAGACTTGGTTAAGAATGATCATCCAGTAATGCCTCAGTTATTGGTGGGTAAATAGCGTACTGAAAGCTCCGATTTGCATTATCCAGCAAACTTATATCCCACACCCCGCACCCCAATGATGTACCTTGGATTTGCCGGATCGTCCTCAATTTTCTTTCTCAGGTGAGCAATATGCGTATCCACGGTACGGGGGTAGATATACACATCATCGCCCCAAACCTCATCAAGAATGGCGTCACGACTGACCACTTGTTCCTTCTGCTTAATGAGAAAATGAAGTAGGGCAAACTCAAGAGCGGTCAGATAAATCGGCTGTCCACATTTTTTCGCTTCGTATTTTTTAAAATTAACCTCGACGTCGCCGAAGCGATACCGATCGATTCCCTGTTGAGTTTGCTTCACCCTTCTAAGAATGGCTTTCACACGGGCAAGAAGTTCGCGAGGGCTGAATGGCTTGGTGACGT
>JBHIER010000567.1:0-2183 GCA_046760705.1 bacterium | reverse complement strand
TTCATGTTCTTCAACAGGAGGACATAGCGATAGGAAAATACAAGGGCATTGAAAGGATTTTGAGGCGAGCGGCCTAATATTCTGACCCTGTTCAGAGGAAAATGGATGAATTTAAGCAACGGTAACATCTTTCAAACCAAGCTTTGCTAAACAATCAATTATCCCCCGAGAAAAAAAACGGCAGACACAAGTTTGTCCGATCCAACTTGATAATTGCCCCATTTGGGGGGGGAGGGCGGTCAACTTTGAAACAGTTTCCATAACATTGACCTCTATCTCAAAGTTATTCTCTTGAGGGCGGATAGCTCACCGGCCTGGAAGAATCGGAACACGACCAAAAGGGCGAAGAATAGAACCATCAGCAGGCTCTTCAGGGCAAACTCGACACTCCCGCGGGAACTGGAAAGAACAAAATTGGCGGCAAAGACGATGGCCGCCGCCGAGGCGATTTTCAATATGCGTTGGGTCTCATACTGGATGAGATACATTCTTCTACTAACAACAAAGAGTGCCGTAGCCATGGAGATATAGGCCAGGAGCGTGGCCACCGCAGCTCCCATCATGCCAAACCTGGGGATGAAAAGCAGATTGAGGCCAATATTCACGGCCGCGGCCAGACCGGTGATGTAAGGGATCGGTTTCGTTTTCTTCGTAATGTACACAGCGACAATAAAGTTGACGTAGAGTCCATAGAAGAGGTAAGAGAGCAGGACCACTGGCACGATGGGCGAGGCCCCCCAATACTGGCTTCCCACAAAAAGCCGCAGCACAACTTTCAAGTAAAGGGTGACCCCGAGGAAGAGAACTGACCCGGCCAACAGAAAGTAGGTCAACACCCTGGCATAAATCTCTTTGGCCTCCTCCTGCTCTGCCACAGAGAGAAAGAAAGGCGGCCAGGCAAAGCGAAAGGCCGAGACAAAGAGGGTCATGATCATTCCCAATCTGTATCCCAGAGAGTAAACACCCACTTGCTCCAACCCGGAAAAATGTTCCAAAATATACCGGTCGGACAGATCGATGATGAGAACACAGAGGACGGCCGGAATGAGAGGCAGACCGAAATTGAGCAGATTTTTCATAAGCGGTAAGGAGAAGGCCCGCCTCAAATAGCTCACAGAGAGAGGTAGAAGTGCGGAGAATACGAAAAGCGAGGCCAGAAAGTTGCTCACCAAAACCCCCTCCACCCCCTTTCGCAAAAAGAGAACGAAATAGAGATTTAAGCCGACTGTGAGGGCAAACCGCGCCACCGTAACAGCGGCGTAGAGCTTCGACCTTTCCAGTGCCCGCAATACAAGGAGCGGAAACTGAGCCAACGTGTCAATAAAGAGAATAAGAGCCATGAGTCGAACGTAGAAGGCGTAATCGGAACTCCTAAATAGAAACGAAGCCACGGTTGGCGATGCAAACCAGAGGCAAAGGGAGCCGAGGAGGGAGGTGCACGCCAGAAAGAGAACGGTGGTACTGAAGATGGTTTTTCTTCCCTCTCTCTGCTTCTCGGCCACGAAAAATCGGAGAAAGGCCGTATTGAGTCCCATAATGTAGAGCACATTGACGAATCCGATGAAGACGTAGGCCAAGGCCATGACGCCGTATTCAGCCCTCGAGAGGTAATGGGTGTAGAGCGGAATGAGGACAAATGCCATCGAACGCCCGACAATGTCTCCCAGGCCGTAAATGGAAGTGTGCTTGAAAAGTCGTTTTATCTCAGGAAACATAATCGATGGGCTCCGCTGTACAATTTCACCGGAATCGCTCCTCTTCCGTCAATTCGACAACCAATGGGCCCTGTACACCACCATCCGATCTCCCCCCAAGATCGTGTTCTCCGTCACTCGAAGGGAGTAGATTGGTTCAAAGATCTCAGTTCGGGTTGTAAGAAATCGGAATTCGTTGTAAAAAGCAATGACAAAATCGGGTTTTCGTTGGAAGAGGTACTGGAACACCCCCTGCTCCCTCCCCATCCCTCTGAGGAACGGAATAATCTCGGATGTCACCAAACCATCGGTATCGATGATGGTCCGGCCGGAGTAAAAGGCGATCGCCCCCACATCGCTCACCGCTAAGACGACGCCTTGAGAAAGATTGGCCTCCACCCATCGGCCCATGCGGACGTCCATCTGATTGATGTTGTCGACATTTTGAGCGTATATTTTGGACCAATGGAAGAGAAGACCTATCGAAAG
>JBHIER010000566.1:0-2192 GCA_046760705.1 bacterium | reverse complement strand
GGCCTGTTCGACCACATGGAGATCTGGGATTTTGACAGATACGAAAGGAGCCAGGGAAGGATGTAACAATCGGTCTCATTTGTGAGAAAAGGATTTAGGCTGGGTTTAGAGGGGTCAGGAGTACAACTCCTGACCCAGCACAGATTCCTGCATTCGCAGGATTGACAGGCAGGCTCCTACCCGCACCAGCCTGACTTTTTCTGAGTACCGGGGTTAAAGAGATTGCTTCGGCAAAAAACGCCTCGCAATGAGAGCACAATGGTAATCTTAGGCAGTTTTCGTTCAAACACAAGATAGACCACCAGGAAAGATCTGACGAGCCATGCACACTTCACCGTTTCTCAGCGAACCCGCAGTGAACAGCGGGCCTCTTGAACCGAGCCACGTTCCGGTGCTCAAGGAGACGGTAGTAGACCTTTTGGTGACAGACCACGGGGGGGTCTACGTCGACTGCACAGTTGGGGAAGGTGGCCATGCCGAGGCGATTCTGGAGCGGCTGGAGGGGGCTGGGGTGTTGATCGGTCTGGACGTCGATGCTGAGGCGGTCGAAACGGCCCGGAGGCGAATGGCAGATTTCGGAGATCGGGCCAAGATCCTGCAGGCCGATTTTTCCACGATCAAGGAGATATTGAACAGGGTGGGCATCACCTGTGTGAACGGTGTTCTCTTCGACCTCGGCCTCTCTTCCCTGCAGCTCGATTCGGCCGGCCGAGGGTTCAGCTACAGGCTCGATGGACCCCTGGATATGCGCATGGATCTCTCTCAATCCAAAACGGCAAGGGACGTGGTGAACTGGTATACTCGAAATGAGCTGACGCGCATCTTTCGCGACTACGGCGAGGAGAAGCATGCAGCCCGGATCAGCCGGGCCGTGATCAGAGCCAGGGAGGGCCACCCCATTGAGAGCACCTCCCAGTTGGCTGCTATCGTTCAGTCGGCGATCCCACGCTGGAATCCCCAGAAAACACTGTCGAGAATATTTCAGGCCATACGGATCGAAGTGAACGATGAATTGTACAGATTGAAAATGGGGCTCCGAGAGGCCATCGAGATCCTGGGCCCGAAAGGCCGAATCGCCGCCATCGCCTACCATTCTTTGGAGGATCGGGTGGTCAAATCGATCTTCTCCCAGAAGTCGAAGGGATGCATCTGCCCCCCCGATCTCCCTGTGTGCGCCTGCGGCCGAAAGAAGGAGTTACGATTGATCACCAAGGGTGCCCTTCGACCTGCCGAGGAAGAGATGCAAGAAAATATCCGGGCTCGCAGCGCCCGGTTGAGGGTCGCAGAGAAAGTCCAAAGTCAGAACTTTGGAGCCCTTGAACTCTGAATTTTTCTTGGGTCTTGGATTTTGGATTTATCAGTGACTGACGAGCAGAACAGGGTGGAGGATCATTCAAGAAGGAGAAGCCAGTGAAGCGGAGACTGAAATATGCAACCGGTATTAAGAGCGCGCTCCTCTGCAAATATGTGCTCATCATCTTCACAGTCGTCTCCCTGACCGTTCTCTATCTTTGGGAGCAGACCGAGGTGATTCGCCTCGACTCTCACATCCGAGGGTTGAGGGAGGAGATGGAAAGACTGCGGGACGAGAACAGCCGGCTCACGGCTCAGGTCATCTCCCTTTCTCAAGGTTGCGAGATCGTAAAACGGGCGGAAAATGAACTGAATATGACGTATCCGACAGAGGAGCCCGTCATCATTATCAGGAGAGCGCATCCGGATCGGGCGGAGGCTTTTGGTGGCCGGAGTATCCGCCGCACCCTCTCCTATTTAGATCTGTATGGTGATAGAAAAGGCACATTTTAGACGGCTGAGCGTCGTCCTCTTTTTTGGAGTTCTGTTCTGGTCCCTTTTGGTGGGGAGGCTGGTCTCCGTTCAGTTGAAGCGGGGTGCTCTCTTTCAGCAGATGGCCGACCGGCAGCAGTTGCGCCTCTGGAAGCTGAAGCCGAGGCGGGGGACCCTTTACGACCGCCGGATGATTCCCTTGACCTTAAATCTGGTCTTTGACTCCTTCGGGGCCTGTCCGGAGTCGGTGCAGAACCGTGATGACGTGGCCTCGCGCCTCTCCCCGGTGTTGGGTACGGATCGGAAGAGACTGGTTCAACTGTTGAGCCAGGAGAGTCCGTTCGTTTGGCTGGCCAGGAAGGTCGATCCGGAGGTCGGAGAAAGGATCGGATCTCTGAACCAGCCGG
>JBHIER010000565.1:0-2203 GCA_046760705.1 bacterium | reverse complement strand
CTTTTTTTAAAAATCTTAGGAATATTTCGCCACCCCGATGGTATGCATGGGTAGGAGCGCAAGGAACCGTTCAACCTCTATGCCGAAAGGAGGAGATACAGATGAGAGAGGCACAACTTTTCGCAGCACTGATGGTTCTGACTGCGGCAGGATCGGTTCTGGCCGACGGGTTCATCATTCCAGTTCGCCCGCCGGATATGATCCGCGTCCCTCCCCTGTCCATCAAATATCACCGGGTGGAGGTAGACATCACTGATGGGGCGGCCAGGACCCGGATCGACCAGGTCTTCCTCAACGAGTTTCATCGGGACCTGGAGGGACTTTACATCTTTCCCATCCCGGAGGAGGCCAGTATTTCGCAATTCTCCATGTGGGTTGAGGGCGAACGCATTGACGGGAGGATTCTTGACAGAGACGAAGCCCGCCGCATCTACGAGGATATTGTCCGCCGCCAGAGGGATCCGGCCCTCCTGGAGTATATCGGGCGGGACATGTTCAAAGCCCGGGTCTACCCCTTACCCGCCCGGGGCGAAAAGCGGATCGCCCTGGACTACTCCCAAATCCTGCGAACCGACTCCGGCCTTTGCCAGTACCGTTATTCCTTGAACACGGAGAAATTCTCGGCCAAACCCCTCCAGGAGGTCTCCATCACCGTCACACTCAACTCTTCCGTGCCCATTAAGACGATCTATTCGCCCACCCACGACATCGTCGTCAGACGGCAGGATGATCACCGCGCCGAGATCACCTACGTCGAGGAGAACACGAAACCAAACAAGGACTTTGTTCTCTACTACACCGTCTCCGAAGCCGACTTTGGCCTCAACCTGCTCACCCACAGCAAAGAGGGTGAGGACGGATTCTTTCTGGCCATGATCGCCCCCAAGATTGAACTGGACCGGCTGAGTGTAGTGAACAAGCAGATACTCTTTGTCCTCGACACCTCAGGCAGCATGAGCGGCGAGAAGATCGAGCAGGCCAGGGCGGCCTTGACCTTCTGCCTCAACAACCTCAACCACGGGGATCTCTTCAACATCATCTCCTTCGACACCGAGATCGAACCCTTCGCATCCGAGCCTGTCCCGGCCAGTTCGGAGCGCATAAAGGAGGCCAGAGATTTTGTCGGCCGGCTGAGCGCCGACGGCGGGACCAACATCAACGAGGCCCTCCTGACAGCTCTCAAGCAACTGGGGAGCGACGGTCGGCTCAACGTCGTCGTCTTCCTCACAGACGGGTTGCCCACTGTGGGCCTCACCGACAATGCTCGGATTTCAGAGAACGTGACCGAGGCCAACGATTCGGGCACCCGCATCTTCGTCTTCGGCGTCGGCTACGACGTGAACACCCACCTTCTGGACAGAATCTCTGGGCAGAACGGGGCCGTCTCCGAGTACGTCCGGCCGGAGGAGAGCATTGAGGTGAAAGTCTCCAATTTTTACAGCAAGATCGCCAGCCCCGTTTTGACCGATCTGACCCTCGACTTTGGCCGCATCGATGTGACCGAAATGTATCCCCGACAACTGCCCGATCTTTTCAAGGGCTCCCAGCTTCTCGTCCTCGGACGGTACAAAGAGAGCGGCCACACGCCTGTTCGGCTGAGGGGCAAGGTCAGGGGAAAGAATCGGGAATTTGGGTACGAGACCTCTTTTGCAGCCGAAACTGAGGGCAACGACTTCATCCCTCGCCTCTGGGCGTCGCGGAAGATCGGCTACCTCATCGACGAGATTCGCCTCCACGGCCGGGACAAAGAGCTGGTGGACGAGGTGGTCAGATTGAGTAAAGAATACGGCATCATGACCGAATACACATCCTTTCTGGTCGATACCGATCTTCACGTGGCCATGGAAGAGCTTGAGGAGAGGGCCCGCGAAAACTTTGCCAGAGCTTCGAAAGTCGAGAGTGGCTCATGGGCGGTCGGCCAGGCTCAAAACGCCATTCGAATGAAAGCCCAGGCCCTGCCCGCACCTATCGCCTTCTACGACGCCACGGGCCAATTGAAGAAGATCACAGGCGTGAAGCGGATCGCCGACAAAACCTTCTATTTCAAGAACAACGTGTGGGTGGATAACGACTATGCACCTGAACAGAAGCTGATCAAGGTGAAACGGTTCAGCCAGGCCTATTTCCAACTCTCTCGTGCGCTGCCGAAGACCAATCGGTACTTAGCCCTGGGGAACAATGTCATCATCAACATCGGCCAGCA
>JBHIER010000564.1:0-2209 GCA_046760705.1 bacterium | reverse complement strand
TATTCATTTGAGAAACACGAGATATGCCGTAAGTAAAAAATGAAAATCCTCAATGGATTTGACAGTCACGCCCGCAAAGGCTTCGTAATTCCCACTTCGTTGAGCTCACTGTAGCATATTCGTATGATCCCTGACTTTTCCTTGTTGAATCAGACAATGGAGGCGACTTGCTATCTGCTTCTGCGCGGGCTCATGCAAAAGAGACTATTTCAGCCTCCCCTACGTATTCACCTCCTAATCAAAAACAATGAATCAAATATTGGAGTAGAATAGCCCTGTCACCAGAGCTAAGCCCTCCGTTCCCGCCGGACAAGCAGTTTTCCCGCATCCGGCGAGCCCGTGAATTGCCCCCCAGGGGAACTCAGAGTTGCTGCAGTTGAAGCCACCCTCAACCAGCCGCATACCAGGCCAAGAACCCGTCGGTCCTTCACCACCTTGCACACCAGCCGCATAAGGATTTCATGATCTCCGTGGCCGAAGAAACCCTTAATTCGCTTCACCCTGACTCCTCCTCTGTTAGGGTGGTCCCAGACAATAGACGGTACCGATCAACGGTTCCGGGCCGTCTTCGCTCAGAACGTACCCCTGCCCGCTGCGCCACCCTTTCACGGTGTCGCCCTTCATCACGCCTCGACCTCTCCATGACTCCTATGGCGGCGACATCGCCACGATTGGGGCCACGATCCATGTCTTCATTGCCGTCAGCCGCCTCAAGATCGACCAGCTTGTGGCGCTCGTTATCGTTCTGTGTCGTCACCGCATTGTCGATATGCCAGATCAACAGGCCCCCACTGGGGAGTTTGGCATCGAAACCGACAGTCCCTCGGTTTTCGATGAGGAAATATTGGTGGCCCACCGTCCCTTCGGTCCAAAGTTTGTACACTTCAGGATGGTCTTCGACGCGTTGAATGGTGTGGCGGCTGAGGTTGTGGGTGATCACCGTCGGCACAACCCAACCCAACCTGGCCTTTGACCAGGCGCAGAGATGGACAGGGGTCTCAGGCGAACGGCCGTCGCCGCCCCAGCTCCCACCGCCCATCAGGCCCCAGTTTCCGATCCCGGGGCTGCTGTTGTCCCGGTCATCGATGTAGGGGTCAGCGGCCACCACCACATCGTAGGCCAACCTGATGCGGTTTCTGGGCCAACTTCCCTTGCCAAACTGATCATCTGCATAGGTTCCGACGATAGGAGGATACCGGAATCTCCATAATGAACGGAGAGATTCCGGCATTGGGCTCTGCTTCAGCCGGAATGCTGAATAGTGACGAGTGCTTCATATCATCCTCTGGCAACTTTTCCGTGGCTGTTTTTTTTGTTAGCAGGGGACAAAAGGGTTTGTAAAATATGGGAAAATGTGCTATATTATTCTGACATTTCGGGATTCTAAGAGTTCCGAAGCAAGGGTGTTGCGAGCGGAGTTCTGGGGAAAGGATCGGAGCGTGGAGGTTGTCGGAGTGATACCGGTCCGATATGGATCGAAGCGGTTTCCGGGGAAGCCCCTGGCCGATCTGTGCGGCAAACCGATGGTGCAGTGGGTCTGGGAGGGGGTGCGCCGTTCCCGTCGGCTTTCGCATCTGGTTGTGGCCACGGATGACGATCGAATCTACGAGGCTGTGAAGGCCTTCGGGGGTGCGGCCGTGATGAGCAGCAGGGACCATCCTTCGGGGACCGATCGAGTGGCCGAGGTGGTGGCGGAGATGGAGGTCGACGTCGTCGTGAACATACAGGGGGACGAACCACTCATCGAAGGGAGGATCGTCGATGAACTCGTCTCGGCCTTCGATGCCGATCGAGATCTGGAGATGGCCACTTTAGCCTCTTGCTTCAAGGGGGACTCGACTCAAGCCGATCCCCACACGGCCAAGGTGGTAGTTGACAAGGATGGGTTCGCCCTCTACTTTTCCAGGTGGCCCATCCCTTATGTCGGCCAGGGGAGGTCGAGTTCGAGGTGGACCGGCCATCTCCAACATATCGGCCTGTATGGATTTCGCAAGGGGGTTCTGATGACCTTCGCCTCTCTGGAGCCGTCCCCTCTGGAAGAGGTCGAGGGGCTGGAGCAGTTGCGGGCTTTGGACAATGGGTTCCGGATTAAAGTGATTGAGACAGACTATGAGCCGTTGAACGTGGACACTGTGGAGGATCTGGAACGGGTGAAGGCGATCATAAAGGAGAAGGGAATCGAGTTAGGAGGAGCAGATTGAGGAGCAAC
>JBHIER010000563.1:0-2210 GCA_046760705.1 bacterium | reverse complement strand
GGTGGCTTCTTCGTCGATTCCGGCCAGGAATACCTCATTCGGGGCCTGGGTCGGGTCAACCGCTTGGCCGATTTGGAACAGACGGTGATCACCACCAGGAACCGGATTCCCATCCACATCCGCGATGTGGCTCAGGTGGTCTATGGGGCGGCGACGAAATTGGGTGAAGGCTCAGTCAACAAAGAGACAGCCGTGATGTTGGTCATCAGTAAACAACCTAAGGTGAACACCCTCACCCTGACCAAAGAGATCGACAAAGCTGTTGCCGAGATCGAAAAGACCCTGCCCGAAGGGGTGACGCTCCACACAAACATCTTCCGCCAGTCGGACTTCATCCAGGTAGCCATTCGCAACGTGGTACGCGCTCTGCAGGGCGGAGCTGTTCTGATCCTCATCGTCCTTCTGCTCTTTTTGGCCAACATCCGGACGACCTTTATCTCCGGGCTGGCTATACCTCTTTCTCTGATCTTTGCCGTCTTCATTCTAAAAATCTTTCATTTTTCTATCAACACCATGACTCTGGGGGGGATGGCCATTGCCATCGGCGTTTTGGTCGATGACGGCATTATCTTTGTGGAGAACGTCTATCGGCGCCTCAAGGAAAACGTCCTCAAACCGGAGGGAGAACGAAGACCATTCATGGAGGTGGTCCGCAAAGCCGCTCATGAAATCCATAAGCCCATCGTCATGGCGACGATGATCGTCATCGTCGTCTTCGTGCCCTTCTTCTCCCTCAGCGGGGTTGAGGGTCGGATGCTGAAGCCCCTCGGGTTCTCTTATATTATGGCCATCTTCTCGTCACTCATCGTGGCCATGACGGTCACCCCGGCTCTCTGTTCATACCTTCTGTCGGCGATAGATTTTTTGAAAAAACGTGGCGACAGCTTCGTAGTCGCATTTCTAAAGCGTCAGTACCGGCGGGTGCTGGATGTGACTTTAAAAAAGACCGGCCTGGTTTTGGCCGCTGTAGCCCTCCTCTTTCTGACGGCCTTAGCCATCGTGCCTTTCCTCGGCCGCTCTTTTCTGCCGGAGTTCAACGAGGGTACCCTCAACATCAGCTCGGCTACGGTGCCAGGGACCTCTCTGGAGGAATCGAACAAACTGGGCCTGATGGTAGAAGACATCTTGTTCTCTCACCCAACAGTGCTGTCCACGGCCCGGCGCACTGGCCGCACGGAGCTGGACGAGCACTCCATGGGTTCCTACGCCAGTGAGATGGAGGTCCGGATCGATCTGAAAGGGAGAAAGAAGCACGAAGTCCTGCAGGAGCTGCGCAACGCCCTGTCCATCGTTCCGGGGACCAATATCACCATCGGTCAGCCCATCAGTCACCGCATCGACCACATGCTCAGCGGCACCAGGGCCAACATCGCCGTCAAGATTTTTGGCCCTGATCTTTACACCTTGAGGGATATCGCCACTAAGATCAAGGGCCAGATGGAAGAGATTGAAGGGGCAGTCGATCTGTCCGTCGAGCTCCAGACGGACATCCCTCAGGTCCGCATTCGGGCCAATCGGCAGGCCATGGCTCGCTATGGAGTGACCACGAAAGACCTGGATGAGATGCTGGACATAGCCTTTCTGGGCGTGCCGGCCTCCCAGATTCTGGAAGGCCAGAAGACGCACGACCTCCTCGTCCGCTATGCCCCCGAATACCGGAAAAATCTAACTCACATCCGCAATGCTCTCGTTGACACCCCGGTCGGGGTCAAGATCCCTCTGGCTACCCTGACTGACATCACTGTGGAGCGGGGACCCAACTTCATCAGCCGGGAGAACGTCCAGCGAAAGATCGTCGTCCAGGCCAACGTCTCCGGCCGCGATTTGCGCAGCGTCATCGACGAGACTAAGGCCAGGATTGGACAGAACATTTCGCTGCCCCCGGAATACTACATTGTGTACGGCGGCCAATTTGAGAGCGAGCAGGAGGCGGCACGGATGATGACTATCTTCAGCATCCTGGCGATCCTGACAATCCTGCTGATTCTCTATCTCGAGTTCGCCTCATTTCGCATCGCATTTTTGATCATGGTCAACCTGCCCTTAGCCCTTATCGGAGGTGTGGTCAGCGTCTTTCTGACCAGCGGCATCATCAGCATCGCCTCCATGGTGGGCTTCATCACCCTCTTCGGCATCGCCGTGCGCAACGGCATCTTGATGATCTCCCACTATCAGCATCTCATCAGGGAGGAAGGGAAGTCGTTGAAGGA
>JBHIER010000562.1:0-2214 GCA_046760705.1 bacterium | reverse complement strand
GGGAAAACCCGTTGAGGAGGCGGAAAGGGCGAGAATCGAGGAAAAGTCGTTGGAGGCCAGTTTAGAGAGGAAGGAATATCCCGGGATCGAGGGGGTATTTCTGGAGTCATCCCTGCTGAAGGATATTCATTTCGGTTTTGACCGATATGATCTGACACCAAAAGCAAGGGAGATTCTCTCGCAAAATGCCGACCTTCTGCTTCAACACTCCCGGGTTAAAATCCAGATTGAAGGTCACTGCGACGAAAGGGGAACCATCGAGTATAATTTGGCCCTGGGAATAAGAAGGGCCAATATCACTAAGGAGTATCTCATTTCATTAGGGGTTTCGCCGGATAGAATCTCGACCATCAGCTATGGCGAGGAGATGCCTCTGGACCCGAGACACAACGAGGAGGCCTGGGCGAAGAACCGAAGGGCCCACTTCATCATACTGTCGAGATGAGGCCAGTTCCCCGATTCATATCATCGAATTTCTTGGCATAAAAGTTCAGTTAGCAGGGGTCGCACACTGAGGTGCGGTGTGCGTTACACGCGGAAGAAACTGCCTCTTGCCTTCCTGATGTGACCTGTGTTTTTCTTAAGCCCGGAGTCGCTCCGGCAGTCAAGGCCGAGATTTCAATGGTGCATTTCGGTGCCCGACAGTTAGCATGGTCCCGGGCGTTGTCGGTTGTATCACTGGTGGAGCCCCTGGGTGGCTACCCCGATTAGAAGACTGTTATTGGAGACCGACCCGGGCCGGAGTGGATCTGCAATTTCGTTTCAGGAGGGCTGGTATGAGGAGAAGAGGGAGACCAAAGCGCAAGCATCTTCAGATGGAAGTGGTCAATCCCAATGCCGCGGGGATTGACATTGGTTCGGAGGTTCACTATGTAGCGGTTCCACCCGATCGGGACCCTGAGCCGGTGCGTTCGTTTAAGTGTTTTACCGCAGATCTCCATGCGCTTGCTGAGTGGTTGGATGCGTGCGGGATTGAGACGGTGGCCATGGAATCGACCAGTGTTTACTGGATTCCACTGTATCAGATTCTTGAGGCTCGCGGGTTTGAGGTCGTCCTGGTCAATGCGAGGCATGTCAAGAATGTGCCTGGGCGAAAGAGCGATGTTCTGGACTGTCAATGGCTCTGGCAGCTTCATACTTATGGGTTGCTTCGGGGATCGTTTCGACCTGAGGACCGGATCTGTGTGCTTCGTTCTTACATCCGTCAGCGGGACAATCTGATCAAGAGTGCTGGGGCCCATATTCAGCGGATGCACAAGGCCCTGGAGCAGATGAACATTCAGCTCCACAAGGCCATCACCGATATCACTGGCGTGACGGGCATGCGGATTATCGAGGCGATTCTCGATGGAGAACGGGACCCGATCAAACTGGCGCAGCTGAGAGATTACAGGACCAGAAGCAGTGAGGAAACAATCGCCAAATCCCTTGAGGGCGACTGGCGGGAAGAGCATCTGTTTTCGCTCCGCCAGGAGTTTGAGCTCTACGGGATCTTTCGGCAAAAGATCGCTGAGTGTGACCGAAAGATCGAGGCCTGTCTTAGGAGCTTTGAGAGCAAGGTCGGTTCTGACCATAAACCCTTTCCCCCATACAAACACGGAAACAAAAAGCCCCACGGAAACCAACCCGACCTCGATCTGAGAAACCCCCTTTACCGTATGATCGGTGTGGATCTTATCGCCATTGATGGCTTTGATGTGCTTACGGTTCAGACCATTATCTCTGAAGTGGGTCTCGACATGACCAAATGGCCAACGGAGAAACACTTTGCCTCCTGGTTGGGACTCTGCCCAAACAACAAAGTTACCGGGGGAAGAGTCAAAGATACCCGATCAAAAAAGGTGGTTAACCGGGCATCCTGTGCCTTTCGGATGGCCGCTCAGGCCGCCGGAAAGAGTCACTCAGCACTGGGAGGCTATTACCGGAGAATCAAAACCCGGCTGGGATCGTCAAAAGCCAATACCGCAACGGCCCACAAACTGTCCCGTATCTTCTATCGTATGCTGAGATATGGAACGGATTATGTGGATCCAGGGCTCCACTATTACGAACAAAAATACCGACAAAGAGTCCTCACTAGTCTCAAAAAGAGAGCGCGACTCCTAGGATACCAACTCATTCAAAACTCCGAGCTTAAGCCGGCAGTTTCTTAGAAGGATGTTGTAGCTGGGGCAAAACCAATGAGTTCCTATATGATCAGATCACAAAAATATT
>JBHIER010000561.1:0-2224 GCA_046760705.1 bacterium | reverse complement strand
ACCCGCCGCCACTGACGATTGAAAATTCGGTGGGGTCTGCTCCCACAACAGTTGTGGCCGTCACCTGCAGAACCTGACAGCCCGTGTTGGTAACCACGATGGTTTTTTCACCGTAATCCCCGACGTCGATGGTGCCATAATCCCAGAAGAGGGGATCGATAGATATGTCCGCTACCACACACCCTTCACCTGTCAGGGCGACGTTGACGGTCCCCTCGTCGGGATCGTTCGAAAGGATTTGCAGCCTTCCGCTTTTGTTCCCTCCCGACGTCGGTGAGAACCGCACCACGAGGTTGTGGGTCCCACCCTGAACCACCGAAAATGGCCCTTCTCCGCTGACTATGCTGAACTGATCGGGGTTGGCCCCGGTCAGGTTGGTGGCTGCCACCTGGAGTACCTGGCATCCCACGTTGGAGACCGCGATGTTTACATCGGCGGAGCTGCCCACGTCGATCTCACCGTAGTCCCAGGAGGCTGGGTCCATTGCAATATCGGGATCTCCGCAACCAAGCCCGTTCAGCGGTATAGTGACGACCCCCTGATCGGGATCGTTTGAGTTGATCCGCAGCCCGGCGTTCTTCGTTCCTGGCGAACTGGGCGAAAATCGGACCGTCACGCCGTGGGTCTCCCCCTGAGCCACCGAAAAAGGCGCTCCTCCGCTGACGATGCTGAACTGGTCAGAATCGGCCCCCACCAGACCTGTCCCCGTCACCTCCAGATCCTGACAGCCATCGTTCGAAATAATAATCTCCTTATCCACGTCAGCCCCGACGTCCACCGATCCGTAGTCCCACGTCTCCGGGTCCACCACGATATCAGGGAAGACGCACACACCGCCGGTCACCTCCACATCCACCGTCGGTTCATCGGGATCGTTCGAGGTGATCCGCAGAGCAGCGCTCTTATTCCCGGTTGATGTCGGGGCGAAGCGAACCACCACATCGTGGGAACCGCCCTGGGGGATTGTGAACGCCCCTCCCCCACTTACTATGCTGAACTGATCGGGATCCGCTCCCACCAGAGAGGTCCCTGTCACTGCCAGATCCTGACAGCCATCGTTTGAGACGACGAAACTCTTCTCCTCGTAACCGCCGAGATCCACAACGCCGTAGTCCCAGGAGGCCGGATCTACAGCGATATCCTGCAAGGAGCATCCTTGTCCGGTCAGAGGGACGATCAACCCGCCCTCATCGGGATCGGTGCTCAAGATCTGAAGCCCGCCGTTTTTGGTTCCACCGGAGGTCGGAGCGAAACGGACCACGATGTTATGGGTCGCTCCTCGGACCACTGTAAAGCTCCCACCCCCGCTCACGATAGAGAATTGGTCCGGATTGGCTCCGACGATGTTCGTCCCTGTCACCTCCAGATCCTGGCAGCCCGTATTTGACACCACGATGGTGATGTCCGAGGAACCGGTCACGTCCACCAGGCCGAAGTCCCAGGAGGCAGGGTCCACGGAGATATTTGGAGGCCCGCACCCCTCACCTATCAAGCTCACATCTTTTGTCGGCTCATCGGGGTCGTTGCTGGCGATCTGCAAGGTGGCGCTCTTGTCCCCTTCGGTCAGCGGTTCAAAACGGAGGATGATGTCGTGTGATCCCCCTCTGTTCAGGGTGAAAGGGCCTCCTCCGCTGATAATGGTGAAGAGGCCGGCATCGGCTCCGACCACAGTCGTAGCTGTCACCACCAAATCCTGGCACCCCACATTGGAGACCGCAAAGGTTTTGTCCTCGGTGCCACCAATGGCCACCGGACCGTAATCCCAAAAGGCCGGATCGACCGCGATGTCCGGCTCTGGCGGTACACATATTCCGCCGCTCAACGGAACATCTTTGGTGCCCTCGTCCGGGTCGTTGCTCATAATGCGCAAAGTCGCATTCTTCGTCCCCGCAGAAGTGGGTGAAAAGCGCACCACTATAATGTGCGCCCCCCCCTGATTTACAGTAAAGGCACCACCCCCACCCACAATCGCAAACTGGTCAGCATCCGTTCCAACCAAGCTCGTCCCTGTCACCTCCAGATTTTGACACCCATCATTGGAGACCACAAAAGACTTGTCCGCGAAACTGCCCACCCCCACATCGCCGTAGTCCCAGGAGGGAGGGTTGACTGCGATCTCTGGACGGGAGCAGCCCTGGCCGCTCAAAGAGATAGTCACAGTCGGTCTGTCTGCGTCGTTACTGAAAATCGTCAACTGCCCGAGTATTGCCCCTCCTGAGAGCGG
>JBHIER010000560.1:0-2224 GCA_046760705.1 bacterium | reverse complement strand
TCATGACTCAATCTCCAGAGCAGCCCCTGGATACGATATTTCTCCATAAATCGGAGGTGCGGTTCAAACTCAAAAAATTGGCGCATAACCTCCATCTCGAACTTTACCCTTCTTATCTGTCAGTTTCGTACACGATCTTTCCTTCTCTTATCACATTAAATTTGAAGATGAGGTTCTGTTGATTGAGAATAACCAGTTCGACTGGAGCTACAAAACCGAGATCTTTTTCGGCCTCATAAGCTAACAGCGCCTTGTCTTTAAAATCTCCATCCTTCGTCAATAGGGCCAAATCGATATCGCTGCCACGGGTCGAAAGAGAGGTGAGTTGAGAGCCGAAGAGGTAGATGCAGGCAATGTTCTCGTACATCCCGAATACAACCTCAAGATCTCTCACTTTGTCTAACAGTGGTTGATTCGTCTGGTAAGTATCTCTCGGCCTCATCCGAGTTTTTGGTAAAAGCCTTTCATAGCCCCGCGGTCCTTTACCAAACCCGGACATCAAACCCGGTGAACTCCCCCTGATACTCCTCCCATCGCACCTCGACCTGGTCGACCGTGGCTCCCGAAGGGCCAACCTTGAGCCGCTCGATCAGGTGTTCGATGTCGCCCTTCTCACCCTCGGTCAGGGCTTCCACCCGTCCGTCCGGCAGATTCCTCACCCATCCCGTCAGGCCCAACGAGAGAGCATTGGACTGGGTAAAGTCTCTGAAAAACACCCCCTGCACTATCCCGCTGACAAAAATATGCGCCCTGGATTTCATGAAGTGTGGTCAGAGTTGGAAGCTGTCACTCCCTCTCGTACGTCACCCAACTGACCCCTAAGTCCTGGCCGCAACTGTCGATTCTAAGGCACGCGTAACGTCCCCCATTCGTGCGAGCGAAGAGAATTGTCCCTGTCTTCAGTCTGTTATCTTCACCCACACTGCCCTTGATCGGAGAGATGGAATAGGCAGCCTCGATCATATCCTTGAAAGTTACTCGATCCACAATACCTTGATGGGAGAATTCTGCACCATTTTGGGGAATGAGATAACAGGTAGTCAGACCGACGGGCGACCAGGAAAAATCGGCCGCCACATCATCACCATCTACACCCTCGTCCAAATCGAAAGTCTGTCTCCCTTTCACCGTCTTTTGCCCACGGGAAAATATAGGAGGTCCGGGCATAGACGTGAGATCAAGAGGTGGATGGACCACAGTAGTGTCCTCAGGTGCCTCCTCATCCTCAACCCTTGAAGCGCTTTCCCCTTCCGCCCACAGTTGTTGCATTAAGTTCCGAGCACCGTCACTGTACCAATCTCGGTAACTCCGAGCTATCCCGATCACTTTTCCCTGCCGATCGATCAAAAACGTGATCGGTAACCCTCGCGCCCCATACATCGCGCCCATCCGGCCGTAGGAATCTAAAAGAGCAGGAAAGGTCAACTTATGTCGCTTCATGAAATTTTCGACTTTTTTATCCCTGTCCCGTACATCCACAGCCACCATAGCCAGCCCCTTGTCCTAAATTCGCGGTAAAGCTTCTCCATCGAGGGCATCTCTTTCCGACACCAAGTGGCCCAGAAATTGAGAAAGACCACCTTCTCCATTTGCGTCTTTTTCTCCTTTGTCAACGTGGCGAAGTATCAAATTAATAAAGATTGCCACCTTTGTCAAGCTTTAATTTTGAGATTCCCTAAGATTGACCATTCCCCTCTACTTTATACCATTTGCCATCAAATTCTAAGACAACATTTGGGCTCAGTTTTTCAAAAATGAGTTTGAGTTCATTATTCTTCTGAATAAACTTCCTGAATCTTCTCGAGTCATATTTCATGCTTCTTAACTTTTGCCCTTGAAAAGTTTTTTCAACCCAGAATTTTCCTCGCTTGACGAATATCCTGTCCGCGATTTTTTGTTCACCTCTCTGCCCTGGTATCTGAAAGTGAACTGGGACTGAAACCTGAGAATCTACCGGCTTGCCGCCCCTCAGGGGTGGCTTCCATTTCACGCATTTGATCGCCTTAATAGCCGCTTTATCTAAATTTTGGTTTAGAGATTTTTCAATCTCTGTGCCGACTACTTTGCCCTTTGCATTAATGCGAACTCGGACAACCACGGTGCCTTCTATCCCGGCAATCAATGCATTTTCCGGATAGGAAAGCGAGCTTTGAATCGCAGCATAACCGCCTTCGGGATGAGCCTGTTCAGGAAATGTGGCTGAAACAGAATAACAAAATCCTCC
>JBHIER010000559.1:0-2232 GCA_046760705.1 bacterium | reverse complement strand
AATATGAAAACGGTTGGCGTGAGACAATTGAAAGAACACCTAAGTCGTTACTTGAAGAGGGTGAAATCTGGGGAGAGTATCATTGTCACAGACAGAAAGAAAGAAGTGGCTGTCCTCGTACCCTATGGAATGGAAACAGATGAAGAGAAGGTTCTTCGGTCGATCCAACGGGGCGTTGCCTATTGGACTGGGGGGAAACCTAAGGGCATGATGCCTCTTATCGCTTCAAGAGGCAAAAAAGTCTCTGATGCTGTTCTCGAAGATAGAAGGTAGTAATAAAGTGCATGGTCGTCTACCTTGATACCAGTAGCCTGGTAAAATTGTATGTTGAAGAAGAGGATTCGCCAAAAATAGCGGATTTAGTGAGATCCTCTAAGGTAATAGCCACTTCGCTCATTGCCTATACTGAGGCAAGAGCAGCCTCCGCCCGAAGATTTCGAGAAAATGCATTCACGCCTGGTGAGTATAAACATCTTATTTCGGTCTTCGATAAGGACTGGGGAAACTATTTAATTGTGAGGGTCACAAAGGAACTTGTTCGGCTGGCCGGGAATCTGGCGGAAAAACATGGTTTAAGAGCTTTCGATGCGATCCATCTGTCTTCGGCCATGATCCTGCGTACGGAAATATCGGCTCCCCTTATCTTTTCATGCTCTGATCGGAAGCTTCAACAGGCTTCGAACCTTGAGGATCTGGATCAACCAGAACAATAAGACAATCAGAAATTGGAAATCTTTTGTGTGGTTTTCGCCTGTGCCCTTCCCGTGGTTTTCAGAGGCCCCGGTTGTTAAATGAGAGGATTTGAAGTTCTGGAAAATATGATTTGTAGAATCCCCTGTCTCGGGTAAGAAACCGTTCGGCCTTGGTCGCGGCATGCGCACCGATGAGGAAATCGGTAATGATTCGTTTCCTTGCTGCGCCTGATTTTCTGTAATGTCCCCATCTTTCACCGGCAAGGAAGGCAATATCAGCATCCAGAGATGACAATGATACATTTATGGTAGCCAGAGTAGCGTCCAAACTGCTCCTATCCCCAAACTGGGGAACAAGTTCGGCATAAACGATATCACAGATAATCAATGCCCCTTCGTTATATGCCAATTTGAGGAGCTTGGCCGACTCCGCAGCGAACCTTTTATCCGGGAGGAAAACGTCGAGCAAAATATTTGTGTCAATCGCGAAAATCATCTTCCACGGATCTCTTCGATGTATTTATTAGAATCAGATGGTCGATTCAGAATCCCATATACCTTATCTACTGGATGTTTACTTCGACTATGTTTTTGGATCAAGACCCCGTCATTTGTAGGGATAAGTTCTACTTCCACATCTTTGTGTAGTCCGAATCGCTCCCGAAACGCTTTTGGTATTGTAATTTGGCCTCTTTCAGAAATTTTCATATTATTTTTCTCCGCTTTTCTGAATAGTAGATTCATACAATAAAATACATGATCTGTCAAGCTTAAAAGTGATTTCAATGGCGGCGACAGGAGTCTTTGAGAGCGTACCGGAAACCTCGTTCAATCCCTGGCTGGCTCATTATGCTTCAATTCCAAATCATCTTTAATCCCGTGACCGAGTCCGCATCCGCTCCGGCCCCCTCAAAGACCCCATCGGCATGTTTGACCGCTGGGTCTCAGATGAAGGCAAGGTGAGAGTGCTCTTAAACCTCCTCAACTACGACGCCAGCGTCGAATTACACTACTGCCGGCTCGAAAAACTCAACTAAATTTTCACTTTTTACTTATTGCTCAGTTTTTTTACGCTTTCGCCCTCAAGTCTCAACCTTAAGCAGTAAGTAAGCACCAAGGAGTAAGCAGTAGGCAGTAAACGTCGGAACTCGTATTCAACTGCAGCACTGCATGACCGCGGCACACCAACGTTAGTTAGTAGACCGCAGCACCTGTTTTGTCTTCCGGATCTCAGCCTCTCGCCTCTAACCTCGAGCCTTTTGCCTTAACCTATGTATTGTGACTTGATTGGTCTATCGTATTATCTCAACCCGATGGAAACCCTCCGCAAGCTCGAAGTCCTCTCCTTCAGCCAGTGTCGTATGCCTTTCCTTTAGCCGGTCTTCCAGTTCTTGAGGTGGGAGGTGTCCCACCTGGCTCTCATGGCAGCGCAGTGCGGCCAGCTTCAGATGGAAGGTGTCGGTGATATCGGAACGGTAATTTACATCGTCCGCCGCCCAGAACAGGATTTCTATAACCTTGTGAGGGAAAAGGCCTTCTT
>JBHIER010000558.1:0-2235 GCA_046760705.1 bacterium | reverse complement strand
AGGGCAAAGTTCTCCTTGTAGCCGACGACGGTGGTGTTGGTAACCAGGGCTACTACATCGAGGCCTTCCAATACTTGGGCATCCCCTACGACATCTGGGAGGTACAGGGAATGGCTAAGTCGGCTTCCGACACGCTCCTCAACTATCCTGAGGTGATCTGGTTCACAGGGCTCATAGGGAGCAACACGCTCACGTCTGAGGATCAGAGTGTCTTAGAGACTTTTCTCACCAGCGGCGGTAGGCTCCTTCTCTCCGGGAGTCTGATCGGCTATGACGTGGGCGGCACTCCCTTTTACAGGAGCTATCTGCACGGGAGGTACGTCTCCTTTATGACCATGCTCCATCATCTCAATGGGACGCCGTCGAACCCGGTGGTGGGTGAGATGGACATCACTCTATCTTCGGCCGGGGACAATGCTCAAGGGTTTGCCGGGGAGACCGATCCTATCAGTCCGGCCGTATCGGTGTTCAATTATGATCGGACCACGGAGGAGGGGCCTGGGGTCGTCGGGTCGAGTGGCAGTGGGGCTCTGGCCGTGGAGACGGCGGCCTACAAGGTGGTCTATCTCTCCTTCGGGTTGGAGGGCGTGGAGCCTCTGGAGGATCGGGCTCAAGTTTTGGAAGAGGTGTTGCTCTGGTTCAAGGTACCTGGGGTGGACAAGGGGGATGTGGACGGCAACGGGACGACCAACATCATCGATGCGGTCATAGCAGTGAACATCGTTCTGGGTTCATACCAGCCGACAGAGGAGGAGATCGTCCGGACTGACATGAATTACGACGGCCAGATCAACATCCTCGATGTGATTCAGGTCGTCAACGCTGTCCTTGGAAGTGGGAGCGGAGCTAAAGGCAGCCGCTCCACAGATATGTAGTTTCATATTCACAACTCAACGATAGCTCTTGACAGCCACCGAATGGGAGTATAATTTTAGGGCACCTTTTCTCGGGGAGCATCGGCTCATCTTGGTGCCTCGAAACGGTGGCGTCCGATAGAGTCTTCTCACGCGTTCGAAAGGAGATCAATGTGACCGGAAATGTTCGCCGCATCGCTGCTTTTGTCCTCTTTTTCATCTCTTTCATCTCTGTTGATGTTATCAATACGGTTGCCCAGGGGGGGAGCCCTTATCTGGTGAGGTTTCCCCGGGCCGATCCGGCCGTTGTGCCAATACTTCACAGTCGAGGGGTTCCCGTCAATTTGAAGTTGGAGAGATGGTTGATCGTAGAAGCGGGGCTGGCCGACCTTGAGCCGTTTGAGGGGGCAGGGATAGAGTACGAGGTGATTGACGAGGAGGCCTGGTCCGAGCCGTACTATCTGCTCACCAGACCTCAACGGAGAGAGCTCGGCCCCGTCCCCGATCTGGGGCATATTATCCTCAAGACCGATGAGGAGGCGCTCATCAAGATCGCCGATGAGCAGGCCCTGGAGCTGGCTCGGCCCGGATTTCGGCTGACCCGGCTTTTTCAGAGGCCGCTTCCTCTCATCGAAGGCCGGGCTGAAGAGCCGAGCCCTGTTCGATACAGACCCGGGCCGGACGATGTGATCGGGGCCATCGTCAACCAGGTCTCTCAGGCCACCGTGGGCTCATACGTTCAGCGACTCCAGGACTTTCGGACCCGGTATTTTGCCACCGATTCCATCAACGCCGCCGCTCAGTGGCTATTTGACCGCTTTCGTGAGTTCGGATACACTTATGTGGTCTTCGACACGTTAGTGGAGCAGCCGTACGGGGTAAAGCTCTGGAATGTCATCGCCACCAAGCCAGGGATCCTCTATCCTGATAGTGTCATTATTATTGGGGGCCACTACGATTCGATTGTTCTGGATGGGACTGACCCGTACCTCTGGGCCCCGGGGGCCGACGACAACGGTTCCGGCACGGTGGCCGTGCTGGAGACAGCCCGCATCCTGGCCAATATCGACCTCGATTGCACAGTCAAATTTGCCTGCTGGACCGCCGAGGAGATAGGACTCTACGGCAGTTGGGACTACGCTGAGAAGGCGTACAACCGGGGAGAGAGGATCGGTCTCTATCTCAACTTCGACATGATCGGCAACCTGGACGAAAGCGATCCTCTGCGCGATGTCGACATCCTGAGAAACGCCCCCTCACAAGCTTACGCCGACCTGATGGCCGGGATGGCCGAGCAGTACACCACCTTGATCCCTTTTCAGTACAATGCCCACAGCGGCAGCGACCATTTCCCTTTCATGCAATACGGCTACAACATCGT
>JBHIER010000557.1:0-2244 GCA_046760705.1 bacterium | reverse complement strand
GGACAGTAGGGCTTATGGTCCTCTTTGATCTTTCACTGGACATGCTCTCCGGCATCATGCCCATCATCCTCTTAGCTATGGGCTCAGCCGATGGTATCCATCTGATGAAGCGATACTATGAAAGGCGTGGAAGAGATGAGGATCCCAAATCAGCCGTCAGAGAGACCTTTTCTGAAATGGGCATCCCCATTGTGCTCACCACCATCACCACCATAGTAGGGTTCTCCTCTTTAGTCATCTCCCGGTTTTCGGTCATCCGTCAGTTCGGGTTAGTCACAGCTCTTGGGGTTTTCTTGGCCTTAGTGGTAACTCTGGCCTTTCTCCCCGCTGTACTCGCCTTTTCCAAAGAGCGACCTTGGCGTCCTGCCAGGACATTACCCAAAGGTTCACGAAAGTTTACGGAGGCCCTGGGAGAGCTTGTTTACCGACGGAAAAAGCTAATTGTCATCGTTGCCGGGCTCATTGTGATCCTCGCTGCCGTAGCCATACCCCGCATAAAAAGGAACATTGATTGGGCCCTCTGTTTGAAAAAAGGGAGCGATCCCTATCACGCTGAGATGCTCTTAAGAGAAAAATTCGGCGGTTCTACTCCCATCCAAATTCTAGTAAAAGGGGATATCAAGAATCCCGCCACTCTTAAGGAGGCGAGATACCTGGAGAAGTACCTGGAAACTTTGCCCCACGGTAGCAATTTTCAGTCCATAGCTGATGTGGTAGCTGAAATGAATGAGGTGATGACCGATCGCTATCGAATTCCCGAGAGCAAAGAGGGTGTGGGCAATCTCTGGTTTTTTATCGAGGATAAGGAAATCACCAAACAATTGGTAGCAATTGAGGATACCGAAGCTCTCGTTCAAGGCCGATTAAGGGGCACACGCACCAAGGAGTTTGCTGAGACGACCGCGGACATCGAGAAATTTCTTAAGAGACTGCCCCAAAGTATCGCGATTGTGGACCTACGGCAATCATCCCCAGAGCTACGAAAAGCGCTTTTTCAGTTGCGACTAAGGGAAGTTACGGATAAGATCCTCTGGGATCTAAAGAAAAGAGGGGTTGAGGTAGACCGAAAAGAAATTGAGGCGAGCATCCGTTCTGCCCTCATGGATAAGGGATGGCTGCAACGGGCCTCCAGTTTCATCCAAAAGAACGTTGCAGAGTATCTGCTGAGTCCAGAATCCGAGGTGAAATTCAACTCACCAGATGCAGTGGAAAGCATTGTTAGAACCCTTGGAGAGAGAATCAGGAAAAGAGGGGAGATCTCTACTGCTGAGATTGCTACTTTGGTGCGTTCCAAAGTAAAGGGGGTAAGTAATGAGGACGTGCAGTTTCTATCTCAATCCCTGAAATGGCTGATCCGAGAGTCTATAGGTGAGGCAAGGGTCGATTGGATGCTGCGGCTGATTGTTAAAGTGCTCCCTCAACCCTTTGATAGTGACAACAACCTCTTCAGGGAACTGAAGGGTGATCTATGGGATGTGAACGATAATTTTATCTCTCTAAACTGGCAGAAATATAAGAGACTCTCGACTCAGGAAGATCTTCCGCCGGTAAAGCAGCTTCGGGTCGCCTTTTACCACAGCGGCCTGGTTCCTATTTTCGACAGAATGGAGAAAGAGTTAATGCCTACTCAGATCGAGACCCTGCTTATGGCGCTGGTTGCGGTTATTCTTCTATTGGCATTAATCCATCGGTCCTTTGTAGGTGGACTCATTGCCGTGGTGCCCATTAGCCTGACCATCCTCCTCAACTTCGCCGTGATGGGCTATCTCAAGATAGACCTGGATTCCTGGACTGCTATGATTGCCTCCATTGCCATCGGGTTGGGGATTGATACGGATATTCATTTTATCTCGCGTTTTAAGAAAGAACTAACTTTAAATGGGAGCTATCTCGAGGCTCTGAAGCGGACCCTGAGCACCACTGGAGTTTCCATTGTTATTAATGCCCTCGCCGTTGGATTAGGCTTCATGGTGCTTCTCTTTGCCAGTGGCCAGCATCTGCGACGTATCGGTGGGCTGGTGGCCCTAACTATCTTGCTCAGTGCCCTTTTCACCTTGACCATTCTCCCATCGATCCTCCTATGGGTAAGACCCAGATTTTTAAGGCGGTTTTATGAACATGAAAGAACAAAAGCCAATTGCAGATTGCAAGAACCCCTACACTCAACGGAACTCTAATGCCCATCAAGTCATATTCAGCGTGATCCCATTGCCCTGGAGTGTAGAGGCCGATGGAAGCAAAGCG
>JBHIER010000556.1:0-2252 GCA_046760705.1 bacterium | reverse complement strand
GGACTGAACTGAGTTCTGGGAGGACAACCAGGCCCCGCCACGCGGGATATACGAGGACAACAATCAATAGGGCCATAGCTGTCGCAACCACGGGAGAAGGACGCCATGTGAGCCACGCAGGCCACTTGAACCGACGCTTTTCCATACCCTCCTCGAAAACCAGAGCACCCTCCCTGTCCAATATCTCTAAACCGCACATCATCATTTCGGTCTCCCGAAGTTCTTGGAAACAGCGATCGCAGCCGAAATAGTGCTCTTCAAAGAGTTTTTGTTCCTCGTCAGACAGCTCTCCAAGCAAGTATCTGTCAACAATTTCTTCCCGCTCGATTTTCTCGCAATCCATTTAGCACTCCCATATACTGTACTTTTCGGCGAGGCTGAAAGCCTCAGAACCCTTTTTCTTTTGTGGCAATCCATTCAGTCGTGCCTTACACTAAGTCCGCAGTGAGGCTGAAAATCGGCAGATACCGTGCTATTTGGTGTGTGTCCGCACCTGTCATTTCGGATGAAACAAAGTGGAATTCCGGAATCTCCATACCCTTTGTCATTCCTGCCCCGCATCAAGTTCGAGGCAGGAATCTCCAGATGAGGAGATTCCGAAACAAGTTCGGAATGACAGAGGAACGGGCGTTTTCGGGCAGACACTATTTACGGTGCCTCACACTCAGTAGGACAGAGCGGCAATCCATTCGGCCCTCCTACATCGTAAGTCTGAAAAAGTGCGAAAAAGTGACATTCTTTTTTAGTCCATTTCTCATTTTTCCTATCGCCCGCTGGGCTCTCTTTCTCAACGTCTGAGCGGAGAGGCCCAAGATTTTGGCCATGTCTTTGTACTTCATTCCTTTGATATATTTGAGATAAACTATCATTCTATCCAGTGGACTCAGTTTCTCCCATACTGCCATCAAAGCCGCTTTCATCTCGGCAGTTATCCTTTCGTCCTCCGTACCGGATGTCAAGATTTCTTCTTCTGTCGCCTCATCGAAGGGTATCTCCTTTTTTCGTCTCTTGAGGATGTCAACGGCTTTGTTGGAACATACACGGGAGATATATGAGAATACATTCTCTGGCTCTCTGATCTGGCCCTGCCGGACGGCATTGAGAACGGCCAGCATCGTCTCCTGGCTGACGTCCTCTGCATCCTGAGAAATGGGCAATTTTCGCTGGCGGGCCAGGAGGAGGATTCTTTCGTTGTATTTAGCGGAGAGGCGATTCTCAGCCTCAGAATCGCCGCTCTGAATTCTGGCTACCAGCTCTCTGTCCTCTTTTCTGCTTTCTTCCCGAGTCATGATCGACTACCTCCCCAAAAGAATAAATGGGGCCCAATAATAAGGGTGGCGCAGGGCCTGGATTTCTCCTTCTAACAGATCAAGTTTTGCTGTCCTTAAAGCCTCGCTCTTTTCCTTCCCTTTCTGAAGGGAGCGATAGAAACTCTCCATAAGCTCGGCGGTGGAGCGGTCGTTGACCGACCACAGGCTCAGAAGCATGGAATTGGCCCCAGCGTAGAGGAATGCCCTGGACAACCCTATCAATCCTTCACCTCTCACCAGTTTCCCACGGCCGGTCTGGCAGGCGGAGAGGACGACCAGATCGGCGTCAAACTTGAGATTGAAGATCTCTCTCATCTGCAAAAAGCCGTCCTCGGCCGGATCGTCATCCAGGGCCAGCACGACGCAACTCCGGCCCGGGATGGCTTCGTCAATCAACCCGTGGGTGGCAAAGTGGACCCGTCGATACCGGGTCAGGTCTTCACCCTTCACCCTCTCCTCGGCGGCGGCAGCTCCGAGATAGATCGATGTTGATTCTTCTGGAAACAGGGAGGCAATCCGGGTCACTTCCAGCTTTGTGTAAGGCAGCCTTGAGAACTGGCACCCCTGCTCCTGGTACAACCCCCTCTCCGTGGTCTCCAGAGTGAGATCGGCTTCCTCGGTTGTCTCTCCGAAGAGAGGGTCCCCGAAGGCGAGAAGTTCGCGTCTCCTTATTTGTACAGATCTCGCTGGTCTTTCGATGAGGATATCAAGAACCGAAGCCGATGGCGCATAGCTTATTGTATAGTCCTCAATCAGATATCTTGCCTCTTGTTTCTGGTCTATTGCTTTTTGCGTAACCAGTGCCCCAAAAGGCAAGTAGTGCAAAATCCCATCGGGGATGATGATCAATTCAACCCCTGGCTTGAGGTATTCCCTAGCTGGCCCGATCAGCATATCGCATAAGTTCTGACCGAGTGCAGTGTGGGAAACCCCAGGTTGAGG
>JBHIER010000555.1:0-2255 GCA_046760705.1 bacterium | reverse complement strand
TCATCCCGGTCATGTCAATGATGATTGGCACATCCACTTCCGTGCCCTGATAGAAATCACCACAGCTTAACATAGCAGCAATGCCCGTACACGGAATCCTAAAGACACCATCAACAGTCGTGTGAGGAATTGCGGTACCCATGGAACCTGCCAAAATCGTCTCCGACTGGGTCCAGTCGTAGTCTCCTTCCGGGGCACCAGCAGCAACATCAACGGTGATGTCGGCAATTGAGCCTGTGTCAGGCGCAATAGAGTGGCCGATTCCGACGAAGAGAAACTTTATCCCTTCGTCGACTTCGTCGTACATAAAGATATCGATCTCCTGACTGCGGTCCGTCTTGGCCACAGCAGTCACTGTGAAAACACTCTTGTCGAAACCGATGACCATCTCCCCTGCCACCACCTCGCCCACAGTACTGTTGTCCAGAGTTATTTGAAGAACTGTCGTTCCGCCTGCATCACCACACGTATCGCCTATGGCCAGCACAGCCTCCTCTCCTGGTAGCCCACAGGGCACGGAGAAGACACCATTGATAACAGAGGTAGGATATATCTGGCCCAAAGGATCGGATACAAGCTCATCGGCAATGGTGAGGGCGTAATTACCGGACGCCCCTGCATCCACATCAAAGGTGACATCGGCTATGGGACCCGTTGTCCCTGTCAGGCTGTGATCAATCCCCACAGCCACTACCCTGATTCCGCTCTCAGTGTGGTTGAAATCGAAAATTTCCCACTCCTGCAAACGTTCTGTTTTAGTTACATCGGTCACAGTCAGAGCGCTCTTGTCAAAGTAGAGATCGAATTGAAACCCCATAACATCATCGATTGCACTGTTGTCCAAAGTAACTTGAACCAGAACACCTGTCTCTCCCGGATCCCCACACGTATCAATGACAGCAAAAATCGCTTCTGTGGCAAAGCCGTCACAACCTGTCCCAAACCAGTTTAAGATATTTCCCATTAAGAGAACCGCTTCTGGACGGGGGTGAATCTCACCTCCTGATGTATCCGAAACACCATCGAAAAGCCAAGGAAGAAAAACAGTCTTGTAATGCCCCATATCCAACCTCAGACCCGCTCCAAATTGAGAGTCCCTGTACTTAAAAATTCCTACCGCCTCCTGAGTCCAATCCACAATCCAATCGGGCCAATTCCACAGGGAAGTATTCTCAGTCAAAACAGCAGGCTGAAAGTTGATCCCTCCGACAAAATCCCTTGATATCGGATCCCCAGGCATTCCCACCGCCACACTATCGTAATCACCCTCACCGGCGCCATGGTTGTCACTTATCGGGAAGGAAACTCCAAAATAGTCATACAGAAACTCACCTGGATGCAACTCCTCGTCCCAACTGCAAGTATACTCTTCATGGGCACAGAAGTAATCCTGATCGGTGTAAAACAGAGTGTGGGACTCCTGCACGGTCCCCAACTCCAGCCATTCTACGAAGAGATTGCCCGAATAGTCTGGTCCGGGTAACGAATTTCTGCATGCATTCCCTGCCACAACTATTGTCTTCCAACCCCAGTTGATCACAGACTCATCTATGCCTCCAAACTCACCAATATCCCAATACTCATATTCGCACCCAGCAGCAGAGATTGCTTCCTGACAAACGGTCGGAGCCCACATATTGTCGTTTACCAAAAGCACATCGGCATTCGGATGCTCCGGCTCGATCCGACCAAAAGTGTAAGATGTTGATGTGGAATGGAGACCTGGAAAGTCAAAGGCGGAAACGTAATACGCCACAGTATCTCCAACAGAAATATTGGGAATATTGCCGGTAAATGTCCCTCCGCCTATCGGTCCACTCATCAATGTGCTGTCGACAATTCCATTGATATCATAGACAAGATGGGCCGAAGCAATGCCAGCATTGCCAGGATTCTCGGCGTCGATATCCTCAATGTCTACCGAAATAGCAAAAGGTCCAGGGTCATATGTCCAGTTCTGTCTGGACAAGTTGCGATACGTCGGAGGGGTGTTCTCGTAATACTTGACAATAGCCTCAAACCAGATAAAATATTCCCGGATGAACCAGCCGTCATGAGCCCCGTCCGGGCCACAGCAGACAGAATAGAACTTGAAGAAGTTGTACGGAGTCGTCCAGGGGTATTCGCTGCCGAACCCCCACGCATCCGTGATATAGAAATCGGCGCTGATGTAGAAGGGATCGCTGCCCAGATCGACCTCCCCCTGGGGCCCGTAGCGGGCGGGGATCTCCACCCACGACTGGGCATGGGCCTCG
>JBHIER010000554.1:0-2262 GCA_046760705.1 bacterium | reverse complement strand
CCTCAGTCACTTTACGTCTCTTCTTCGTGCCATGGAAAATCGGAACCAAAAAACTCTGGGATACTTTCTGGATCCAAGAGGGACTTACTGACGGGCTTCAATCGGTGCACAAGCTCTCCATTTTCCATAGAGAAGACAATATTCTTCAGCCACTGCTGATTATCCATCTTGGGGTAGTCCTCCCGATAGTGACTTGCCCGGCTCTCCGTACTTATCAGGGCCCCCCTTGTAGACACCTCCTCTATATCAGCCCGCATAAAGGTCTCGAGTGCATCAATCAATTCATAATTGTAACGCTTGCTCTTATCGGCCACAGAAAGCCGCGAGAGAATTTCCGATTTCAGTTTTTCCACCTCCTTCATCATCGTCTTCATCCCCGATTCATTCCGGAACACGCCCATGTAAAGATCCATCATCTCTGTATGATGACGCCGGACGGACATCGCACGAATTCCATCCGTTGGATTCCCATTTACCAAATGCTCAATCCTCTCACCCTCCCCTCGGACCATATCCCAGTTGATCCGGCCGGCATACCCTTGTTGAAGGGCCTTGTACGCTGCCTCTCTCCCTGCAATCTCCCCAAAGACTACGAGATCAATGAGGGAGTTAGAACCGAGACGATTTCCGCCGTGCACACCTCCGACTACCTCCCCGGCCGCAAAGAGCCCTGAAACTCGCGACTCCATTCGCTCATCAACAAGGACACCTCCGTTGGAATAATGGGGACGAAAACGGATCTCCATAGGTTCCTTACGGATATCATACCCATACACCAGGTATTTGTTAAAGACGGTTCTCAGCCTGTTCTCGATTACCCCAGGGGGGAGGTGGGTTACACTCAGGTAGATTCCTTGGTTTTTTGACCCCCGGCCCTGCATAATTTCACGGTATTCGCAAATCGAAATAAAGTCGCGAGTGCTCAACTCCATTCGCTTGGGAGAATACCTTTTCATAAACCGTTCCCCACGAGAATTGATGAGATGTCCTCCCTCCGATCTCACACTTTCGCTCACGCTTCCCCGTACCCCATAAGGCCACCACGTATGCGTGGGATGGTACTGGATAAACTCCATGTCCACCAGCTCCGCCCCTGCGCGAAGGGCCATGCTATAGCCATCTCCCATTTGTCGCTCGGCAGCCGCGGGCCAGCACCCAACCCCTCCCCCCGTGGCCAATATGATGGTCGGGGTCTTAAAAAGGTAGAGGTTCGAATTGGCCTTGTCCAACCCCACTGCACCTGTTACTCGACCCTCATCCACCAGAATGCGGAGAATCATCATCTCGTTGAAAACGGGGATGTCTCTGCGCATTACTTCCCGTTTGAGGGAGGTCATCAATTCATGCCCCGTGGCATCACCGCTATAGACTGACCTGGGTTTGGAATGGCCTCCGAAAGTTCTCAGCCTGTAGTTCCCACCTTGGTCTCTATCAAAAATAGCTCCAAAGGTCTCAAGTTTTGGAATGAACCTCAGAGACTCCTTGCAAAGTATCTCCACAAGGCGCTGGTCATTGAGGAACCCTCCGCCGTAAAGGGTATCCTCAAAGTGAACTCTCCAACTATCCTCAGGGTGGAGATGGCCAACGGCCATGCCTCCATGAGCGTTGGGTGTACATCCACTTTTCCCCAGTTGACCCTTATCTGCCATGACCACCCTGGCCTTATTTTCTCGTGAACTGATGGCTGCGAAGGCAGCTGCTCCACCGCCGCCCACCACCAGAACATCACACTCCACTATCTCTTTTACCCAGTGTTCCATCCTCCAAAACCCCCTGCACGGTTAGCGTCCTATTCCTTCATCAGCTTCGTCACCTCTGCCACATCCCTGAGACTTTCAAGATTTTCAACGACCTCAATGATGGCATCCGCCCTTTTCTCGTCCACAACATGCAGGGCAAGACGTTTGAATTTGTCCTGAATATCTTGCCAGGACATGGGATTCTCCACAGAGCCCTTGGGCATGTCCACCTTTACCTTATATTTTTTCCCGTTTTTCGTAACAATTTCAACAACACTGGGGAACTCACGCGGATAAATGCTATTTATTTCGTCATCCAAAACAAAATGAACCCTGTTGGCCAAGTCAACCGCTACGGGATCTGAAAGTTTGTCATCGGTGAACTGAGCCAGAGAAAGCATGCCATCTATGGCTGCGCGCGCCACACAATATTTCATGCTCATTTGAGCCTGGAGCACTCCCATAGGTCTATAGTCAAAACCACACTGAACATTAACAACCTCGCTGTTGTAGACATTGATTT
>JBHIER010000553.1:0-2288 GCA_046760705.1 bacterium | reverse complement strand
TAAGGGATTGTATTCCTGTGGAATCATCGGATTGGGTTGTCATTTCAAAAGCGCAAGAGCTTGATGCTATTCTCGTTTCTCTAAACGGAGACTTCGCTGACATAGTGGCTTATCCTCCAGCCAACTATAAGGGAATTATTGCGCTTCAAGTGCGAAACCATCCCGAAATTCTTCCACAGATTATATCAAGGCTGTCAGACTATCTTTCAGCACATCCCGATATGACGCATTATGTGGGAAAACTCTTGTTGGTAGAAGTGCATCGAATAAGGATTCGTCAGTAAGCGAGAATATTATCCAAAGGTTGTAATCACAAGACACCTAATCACAAGTTAGGCAGAGAGGACGCGAAGCGATGATGAAGCTTTTACCCATTGTTCATGACAAACTTTGTAGAGTCTATATCACCCAAACCCTTACAAGATGGCATGATGGCGTTGCACGACCAGAATGGGCAAACTATTGGGTTGAGAGGTATGGGGCTCTTACTGATGATGAAGCTGCCGCTACGAAAGTTCTACGTGAGCAGCTATTGGAAAAGGGGTGCGCATTCATCAAGGAAGCAATGAGGGAAAATCCGACGCTCAACGATGCAAGCGTAAAAGCATTTGCAGCATTGTCACATCGTGTAGAGCGTATCTATCAGGATGCCAAACCTGCATTGCTCCAATGGGCTGAGAGAATCGCACATCAACCACCCGAGTGGTTTTCACGTATGAGTTATGGCCTTGATACGTTTTTCCACATCAGGGGGGATTATGAACTGCATATCTATTTACTCCCTAGCCCGCCTCGAAGTAACTGTGGCAACGGTGATATGTTCGTTGAGGAAGGGGCAATAACGCTGGCGTGCTCAGGGATGCCTCTTGAAGATGATGGGGTATTCCTCGTGCTGCTTCATGAAGGGGCACATTCGATTCATCAGAAACAGATTTTAAACCCCTTAGTTGCTGATTTGCTTGACACGCCGTATGGTCAGAGAATATCTGAAATGTATTGGAATTCTCCTGTCGGAGAGCTGATAGGTGATTTACCCAGTTATATCGGTGAACTCGTCATTCACTCGCTTGTGCCTTACGGTGCGTTACGAGAATTCTACGGATTAGGGTCATCCGAGAGTTATTGGAATTCCATAATCAAAAGGGCTCAAGAACTTCTTCATCGAGCTACGACGGATTGGGGTGATGTCTATACCGCTTGGGTTAGTGCAGCGTGTGCCAAGATGGTGCCGCTAGGGCGAGAATACATCGTCAGACAAAAGCCACTTGATGAGACGTTTGTCTATGGGGCTTTAGAAACTTTCGAGGGAATTTATCTCCGTTGGCAACAGGAATCAGGCAAAACAAACCCATCTTCACGAAATCAATAGTTGGTAGGCTAGGTTGAAAATGAAACCGAGCAGAATCCTAACAAGTCGTTGCAGGCGACGGCGGGAGATGCGGTTTTTATTAATGTTTCTGGGTTGCGACGGGTTTTGGTGTGTTGGACAGTTTTCGGCAAACCCCCGCCGCAACTGAACTTGGGTCGTTAGGCAGCGAGGAATCACGTTTCAAAACGTCCGGAAGAGAAAAACCAGTAATGGGGGTGTAATTATGAAAAACATTATGACTACTCTCCTTATTGTTGGGCTTATCGCATTTGTCGGTTGTAACCAGCCGAACTCCAATGGAGACGAGACTCGCACTGAAAAAACAAGAGGTAATGCTCAAAATATCCTCAGTAAGGGTGGATATGAAGCTGTTGAGGCAATACGGGCTTACCAGAAATCTCCTAAAGATGTCTTTATTTCGTATTGGACGGCGATTTATCTGGATGAATATGGCTCAGCTTACCAGCTCTTATCGAGCCAGTCGCGGAAGGCATTTGATGATCTTGGCGGTGAAAGTTACTTTGGGCAGATGTATCAACAAATTCGACAGCGATTGGATTTAGGTCAGTCTATGGAGGAGATAGTCTCACCAAATGAAGCGCTCGTCGGTGTACAGCTTCTTGAAGATCCTGCGGCCTCGATATTCCGTCTGGTTAAAGAAGGAAACGAATGGAAAATGGTAATTACTCCGCATTAATTGACGAGGCTCAATGGTCATTTGCGAACACAATCTGTTAATAGAAGTGACCGATAGACTCAAGTATGCACGTGATGAGATAAGCCTAACCAAGCGTTGCAGTTGACGGCGGGGGCTGTGGTTTTATGAATGTTTTATGGGTCGCGGCGGTTTTTGGTTCATCGAACGTTATTCGGCAGACGGCCGCCGTGCTCGTCCGAGAATCGGACAACTGAACTTGGT
>JBHIER010000552.1:0-2290 GCA_046760705.1 bacterium | reverse complement strand
ACATGTTATGGTTATTGGAATCGGTCATGTCGGTAGTTGGGCTGTTGAACTTCTAATGAGAACACCTGGATTGGAGAAGATTACTACCGCGGATGTTAACGACCACTATGCTTCCAGGAGAACCAAAGCTGCTATGTACGGGGCGTCGCACCTTGGATATCACCCAGAGGTTGATTTCAGGAAGATTGACCTCTTCAACGTTGAGGAGACGGCTGAAGTCATCAGGGAAGTGAATCCCAAGGTGATTCTGTCGACTGCCAGCGCAGTGACGCCATATCCAGATACGGTGGCGTCACAAGAAATAGCGGAGATGCTTGAGGATGCGGGCAGTGGGGCATTTATTCCTGCCCAGTTGTTATTGATAAGCAAAGTAGTTCAGGCAGTGGATCAATCCGGCATAAACCCATATGTCATTAATGCGTCGTTTGGTGACGGCGTTCACGCGGTTTTGAAAGGTGCCGGGTCTAAGGTGCCAGAACTGGGGATTGGAAACCTCGACAATCTGGTCCCTATAATCAAGATGCAGGTAGCCAACAAATTGAATATCAAGTTGAGAGATGTTCTGGTTTACCTTGTGAGCCATCACTTCAACAACGTTTGGTGTTCTCGGCTGAGGCCTGGTGGCATGGGTCCATACTGGATGAAGATTGTCGTAGACGGTGAGGATGTTACCAACCAGTTTGATACGGACGAGTTGATGTTAGGGACATCCAAAAACAAAAACCGCTTGGGAGGGAACGATGGGGGTTCTCTCACGGCCTCGTCAGCAGTGAAACACACTCTTGCCTTTCTTCATGAAACCGAGCTTTTCACCCATTCACCGGGGCCAAAGGCCAATATAGGAGGATACCCTGTAAGGATAAAAAACAATCAGGTGGAAATAGAACTCCCAGATGAGATCATGCTGGATGAAGCAACGAAGATTAACGAACAGGGCCAACATAGAGACGGCATAGAAGAGATTAAGGATGATGGGACGGTTGTGTTTACCGACGAGGCAGTTGGTCTCCTGAAAGAAGCGATTGGATTTGAATGTAAGGTCATGAAATTCGACGACCACGAAGAGCTTGCAAAAGAACAGCTGGCGAAGATGAAAGCCAAATCCAAGAGATGAAAGGAGGGATGGGAAGACGTACAAAAACTGTGGTCCAAAACCTAAAAGAGGAGGGAGAACGATGAAGATTCTTCGAGAGTTTAAGAGGAATAGCGTTGTTTTGTGTTTGAGCGTATTGCTTGTTTTCGCGGTGCTTCCAGACGTTTACGCTCAGGGAAAGGGCCGTAGTGATCCAATTGAGCTCACCTTTGCAGCCCTGCCTCAAGAGATTTCCGCTATGTCCGCCGAGTTGTATTTACCCCTGATGAAATACATGGCTAAGAAAACCGGTAAAAAGGTCGCCTTCTATATGACCACCTCCTATGCGGCAGAGATGGAGGCCATGGTTGGTGGCTTTGTCGACGTAGCAAGGCTCGGGCCAGCCCCATATGTGATCGGGAGAGATAGAGACCGAAGTATTGAGGTGTTCGCAGTCCAAACCACGGCCCCAGGTATCACCCAAAGGGGTGGCGCTGGGTATTACGGTTGTCTCATCACCAAAAAGGGAAGTGGCCTCACAACCATTCCGCAGTTGCGGGGAAAAACCCTTGGCCTCACGGATCCGGGGAGTACATCCGGTTACCTGCTCCCCAAGGTCACCTTCCCGGATGAGAAGTTAGGGGGAGAGCCGCTGGAAAAGTACTTCGGTAAGATCGTCTGGACGGGCAGACACGATGCAGCGATGCTGGCCGTCAAGGAAGGAAGAGTTGATGCGGCATTCACCAACGGGGCTAACATGGAGCGTGCCATTGGGGCGGGACTGGTGGCAAAGGAGGATTTCAATTTCCTGTGGTGGTCCCATGTGGTGCCAAGGGATCCCTGGGTTTACCGGGTAAACCTCAAACCGGAGCTGAAAGCGAAAATTCGCGAAGCTTTCTTCACATTTAAATCCGGAGAGGTTGAAGGGGCGGACAGATTTTGGAAAGGTACCAAAGCGGTAGAATTCATTGCGGCCACGGACAGCATGTATGATGTAACTCGGAAACTCGTTAAGGCCAAGAAGGAGTTGAAGAAAAAGAAAAAGTAGTGGACAGATGGCTCACATGAGAATGGCAAACGGGTAGAACTATGGTTGGCTGCTTGGAGATCAAAGAAGCAGCCAACCATAGTTTGTTTATCTACGGAACAGAAGATGGGGAAATTTGATGCATTTCCTAGAGGTGAAGGACCTTAAGAAGACTTATGCCACTGGTGAAG
>JBHIER010000551.1:0-2293 GCA_046760705.1 bacterium | reverse complement strand
ACTTGGCTCATCCCGAAGATCGCCAGCAGAGGAGGGAGATCATAGAAGGTGTCTTTGCCGGCCGGAGTTTCTACGGCCTCCAGTGGAGGGACAGGCGGGCCGACGGTACCCCTTGTTTCGTCTACGTCAACACCTATCCTCTCCGCGATGCCGCGGGCAAGGTGATCATGGGCATCAGCACCTGCATCGATATCACCGAACAGAAGCGGAGTGAAGAAGTTTTGAGACTGGCCGCTCAGCAGTGGCGCGAGACCTTCGATGCCATGGCCGATTCGGTCTCCATCATCGACACGAAGGGCCGAATCCAACGCACCAACAGGGCCACTGCTAAAATTCTTGGCCAGCCTCTCAAAGGGCTTAGCGGCAAAGTCTGTCACGAGCTCTTTCACGGTAGGAAGAGGCCGCCGAAGGGTTGCCCCCTTCGGAAGATGCTCAAAACCCGTCAGTCCCAAACCGAGGAGTTCTATCTGTCCGATCGCCGCCGGTGGGTTTCGATCACCGTCAATCCCATTGTGGATAGTAAGAGCAAGATCACCGGGGCTGTTCACGTCGTGCGCGACATCACCGAGCGGGAGCAGCTCAAATCCCAACTGCTGCAGTCGGAGAAGATGTCGGCCCTGGGACAATTGATCTCAGGGGCGGCCCACGAGTTGAACAACCCCATGACCGGGGTGCTGGGCTATGCTCAACTGCTGCTCACCTCCCCGGACCTGCCCGAAAAGGCAAAACAGTCTCTGGAGAAGATCAACCAGGAGGCCGAGCGGGCCCGAAAGATCGTTCAGAACCTGCTCACCTTCGCCCGCCAGCGCAAGCCTGAGAAGAGAAGGGTCCAGATCAACGAGATCGTCGGCCGGACCCTGGAGCTCAGGGCCTACGAGATGAAGGTGAGCGACATCGAGCTGATCAAAGATTTCGGTGCGGACATTCCCTCTCTTCTGGCCGATGAGCATCAACTGCAGCAGGTGTTTATGAACATCATCATCAACGCTGAGCAGGCCATGCTTGAGGCTCACGGAATGGGGAGACTAAAGGTGACCACCCGGTGGGACAGGGAGCGGGATGTGGTCGAAATCACTTTTCAGGACGACGGCCCGGGCATGGCTGAGGAGTATCTCTCAAAAATATTCGATCCCTTCTTCACCACGAAACCCGACAGGAAGGGGACCGGTCTGGGGCTGTCCATCTCCTACGGCATTGTCCAGGAGCACGGAGGATGCATCACCGCCGTCAGAGAAAGGGATGGCGGGGCGAGGTTCACCGTGGAGCTGCCGGTGGTTGAGGTTCAGGTCTCAGAGATTGGGGCCACGTTTCCATCTATTGAGAAGATGGCCGAAGTTGAGAAGAAGAGGGTGCTGGTCGTTGACGACGAAACCTCTGTTGTAGATCTGGTCAGAGAGACCCTGGAGAGGGAGGGGTATGTTGTGGAGACGGCCTACGATGGGCGCGCTGCCCTTCGAAAGATCGAGGAGGATCGCTTCGACGGTGTGATCTCCGATTGCAAGATGCCGGGAGTGGACGGAGTCGATATGTACCTCTACTGCAAGCAGAAGAGGCCATATTTGACTGAGCGGTTTCTCTTTCTGACAGGGGACGTGGTGGCCCCCAACTCCCACCGTTTCATCGAAGAGCACAAGGTGCCGCATTTATCAAAACCCTTCAATATTGAAGACCTGGTCTCTTCGGTTAATCTTCTCTTCCAATCAGAGGGGTAGCCGGATGCAACATTGGGCTTGCAAAAGGAAGAATATGAGAATAGGTCAACGTATAAATGAGTTGGTAGAAGGGGGCCAACGAAAGGAGCCGATCTTGTGAAACAAAATCTGATCATTATCGCATTAACGGTTGTTGTTTTGGTGACGGTCATCTTCCTTGCCTTTGACCTCCATCAAGCGAGTAAAGAAAAGTTGGTTTCAAACTTTACCGAGCGCCAACTCCTCATGGCCCGCCGGGTCGCCAGTGAAATCGAATCGTATCTTCGGGCTCGCTCTCAAGGGATCGAGATCCTTTCCTCCTTTGTTTCTTTACAGAATCACGATATGAAGCAGATGGCAGCCGATATCCAGGCGCACTTTGAGTATCTGAAGGAAAAGTATGTCAAAGCGATGTCCGTGTACAATGAGACAGGAACAATTATTTACTCCACCAATGAGAATGCCATCGGCCTGAACTATGGCCAGTGCGAATTCTTCCACTGGGCAAGTAAAAAAGAGAACAGGGGGAAAGTCTTTGTCTCCCCGCTGATCCGAATATCTGCTTCGGGCGAGCCACCACCCTATGTTCGATCTCTCCTCCT
>JBHIER010000550.1:0-2296 GCA_046760705.1 bacterium | reverse complement strand
ATGGTTACCAAAAATTCTTTAATATCCGCTCCAGGGGATTTGGGCAACAGCCCGTTAAATATTAAATATAAGCATGGGGCAGCGGGTCAGGCCTTGCAATGCACCATTTTCAAAGCCGAAAAATAGCTTGCCTGCTCTGAAGTCGTGTTTTGAATGGGCACAATTATAACAATAGAAGTCAGTCACCTATTCCTGCTCCCTATGGCCCCCCTAGATTTTTGAGCTCTGGCCTCTCAATCAACTCCCCGGGTTTCCCCGGCGTGGAACCATTCCCCTCTTGACAACTGTTTTCTTTGGAGTTATCTTCCACATATGGAGGTAGATATGGAGCTATCCAAGAAAACGACCATTCTTTTCTCTCCTGAGCTTTACAAACGGCTTTCCCGCCTAGCAAAGCAAGAAGGGGTCAGTCTCGGTGAGCTCGTTCGGAGCGCCTGTGAAAGACAGTATGGCCTGGTATCCAGGGAGGATCGTCTTGAGGCTGTCCGAAACCTTGCAGGCCTTGCGCTTCCGGTAGGCGAGGTGCGAGAGATGAAGGAGGAGTCGGTTCCGAAGCCCGAGGACCTCGTCCGATGATCCTGGTCGATTCCAACGTGATTATGTACGCTGCGGGGGTTGAGCATCCCCGCAAGGCGGCCTGTGTGGAGTTCTTGCAAGGGGTCGCGGAGGGACGGATCGAGGCGGCGGTCGACGCTGAAGTCTTGCAGGAAATCTTGCACCGGTACCGCGCTCTTAATCGATGGGGTGATGCGTATCGAAATATAGGGGACGTTCGTGCAGAACGTGCATAACTTCATTGAATAAGTTGAATAAATCTCGTCTCTTGTGTTGAAAAGAGCAATTTCACCCCATTCAATTTCCCTCCACTTGACCAGCCCAATTCTAAGAATCCACATTATGTGAAGGTTGTGAAAGTTTCTCACCACTGGAGGTTTTAGGGGACGCTCGTGCAGAACGTGCTTAACAAAATTGTCATGAAATGAAATCGAACTTCAATATTCCACATTACCCATTAACGTCTAATCTCTTCATCATCCAATTTCCTCCCACTGGACAATCTGAGCCCTCCAAATCCGCAGCACGATTTATTTTGATTCTGTCTAAAAACCCCTTGGTAACACTTCCCCGTAAGAAAACCCGATAGCTTCCGTCTATTGTTAACGAGTCGCGGATTCTATTAATCGATCTGAAAGGATGTGACCGGATCTGACACAGCCTTGGTGTACAATTTTTAAAAAAAGCAGGGACTTCAAGCATAGAATGAGGAGGGTGTATGAATAAAGTATTATGCTTATTATTGTCACCAGCCAGGAAATAGTCCAAACCCAACGGTTTAGAAGTGGACCAGGGTGAGTTTAAGACGCATCAGGAGATGGTAGCCTTATTATAAAGGCATCAGGGAGAGCTTGAGGGGTAACTTTGGTTGGTGAAGAGATCTCTCTACGATTTTGATTAGATTTGATTATTTCTGTTTCCTTCGATAGCTTTGCCCTCCCAGGATAAGGACCTCTGAGTTGTGAACGAGCCGGTCGGCGATCGCCGTGGCCACAGTGGTGGAGTCGAACACCTTCCCCCACTCAGCAAAGGGCAGGTTGGTTGTCAACAGGGTTGACTTTTGTTGGTGCCTTTGGCTGATGACCTGGAAGAAGAGGTGTGAGCCCTGTTGGCCAAGGGAGAGGTACCCGAGCTCATCACAGACCAAAAGGTCCGGAGACTGATAATGGTGGAGTTTCTTCAGCAACGAGCGGTCAGCCTCGGCAGCAATGAGATGGTTGATCATATCGATGGCCGTGCTAAAGAGGACCTTGATATTGGCATTGCAGGCGGCATAGGCGATCGATTTGGCCAGGAAGGTCTTTCCGGTTCCGGGGTTTCCGATCAGGATCACATCCATGTGCTCTCTTACGAAGTCGAGGTTAAGGAGGTTGAGGATACGGACCTTTTGATCTTTTCTTGATTTGTGGTGGTCAAAGTCAAACTGGTCGATGGTGATCTTTTCGGTGAGCCTGGACTGACGCCATCTGAGGTTGATAGCGTTTTGCCAGCGTGAATCGATTTCGATATCGGAAAGCAGGTTGAGAACAGATAAGAGATCGAGATTTTTCTGACTGGCGTGTTCAAGGATGGCCTCAAGCTGATGGGCCATGGCCTTAAGGCGGAGTTTGGTGAGCTTTTCGGCGAGCCGATCTATTTCAGTCATGATTCTTTCTCCTCTTGATAACAAAGGCATCGTACTCGGCGAGGCAGGGCTCTTCGAGGCGGATACGGTTGAGCCGTTCCTCTTTGACTCTTACCG
>JBHIER010000549.1:0-2297 GCA_046760705.1 bacterium | reverse complement strand
CGCTGCGGCCACAGCAATGCCCATTGGTCACGAACAGTATGAGATGGCCATCCCAATTGGAACTCTGCCAGAGGAGCTCAACTGCAGTCCGACAGACACACTGGGCATGATTGTGGCGGTCACCGATACGACCGCAACTTCAGTTGAAACTGGCGGTTGGTGGGTCCAGAGCATCGACCCAGTGAATTGGAACCAGCCGGGTCTCTACGGGAAACTCCTTCTTTCAACGCAGGTGGGAATCGCGGAGGAACACCCGAGATCGATCAGGGCGCTGGCTGTCAGCTTTCTCAGTCAGAACACGCCGAACCCGTTCAAGAGCTCCACCACTATCCGGTTCGGGATAGCCAGAGACTGCTTTGTAAGGATAGATGTGTTCGACGTGGCCGGACGTCTGGTGAAGAATATCTACTCCAAAGAGACCAGTCGTGGACTCCATTCGGCAACATGGGATGGAACCGGTAAGGCCGGGGTCAAGGTCTCCTCCGGAACGTATTTCCTGAGAATGGGTGCTGAGGGAGAAGGCTTTGTCAAGAGGGCAGTGGTGGTGAGGTAGGATCATGTGGAGGGTGTTTCTTGAGACTCGGGCCGAACACGAGCCGCACTGAAAAACCGAAAGGAGAAGGAAAGCATGAGGACGATTTTTGCGCTGGTTGTCGCTGTTTTGGCACTCTCCGTGGTGGCTTCCGCAGCGGTCGCGCGCGGGGTCATGGGACCGGATCTCCGGAGAATTGTCAGGTCTGCTGAGGAGGGTGAGTTCATACCGGTAAACGTGGTTCTCCGTGAGCAGGCAGACCCTGCCAGATTGGCCAGCCTTGTCCGAGACATGGATCCGAAAACCAGAAGGATCAACGTTGTCTCAGAGCTCAAGCAGTTTTCACGCGAAAAGCAAGAGGGTGTTCTTGCCTATCTGGAACTGGCATCAGACAGGGGGTTGGTCGCAGCCGTGAAGCCGTTCTGGCTTGTGAACGCAATACACATGGAGGCCGCACGCGAGGTCATCGACGACGTGCTCCTCATGGATGAGGTTTGGTACGTGGAGAGTGATCTTCTCAGGGGCGACCCTTTCCCGACGATACGATCGGACATGACAGCCCCTGCTGCGGACACTGCCTGGGGAGTCTTGAAGATTAGCGCCCACCTTGTCTGGCTGGACGGTTACACTGGCGATGGTGTGGTTGTATCAGTAATAGACACCGGTGTCAACTGGCACCATGTGGACCTGGCCGATCATCTCTGGACCGACCCCAGCTACCCCAATCACGGATGGGATTTCCTTGGCGATGACAATGACCCTATGGATACAAATGGTCACGGTACGCACTGTGCAGGCACGGTAGCAGGTGACGGGACCGCGGGAAGCCAGACCGGCGTGGCGCCCGATGCGCAGATCATGGCGCTCCGTGTGAGGACTGTTGCAGATTCAATGGCTGAAAACCAGGTGTGGGCGGCCATGCAGTTTGCGGTCAGCCCTCCGCTTTCCCCGGACAACGGTGGGCACGTGATAAGCATGTCCCTGGGCTGGCGTTATGCCTGGGGTCCGAGGAGGGCCACCTGGAGAACCAACTGCACCAATGTCGGCCTCGCTGGCGTTCCCATGATTGTTGCCGCAGGCAATGAAAGGGGGTTGGACCCTCCGCCAAACGATCTGAGATGTCCGGGTGATGTTCCGCCACCTTGGAGGAACCCCGACCAGGTCATGGGCGGCCTGAGCGATGTAATTTCCATTGGAGCGACCACCATTTCCGATAATTATGCGTCTTTTTCTTCGCAGGGGCCGGTTGCCTGGAACATTGATCCTTTCTTTGACTATGCCTACCCGCCCGGCCTCTTGAAGCCTGACGTGAGCGCGCCGGGCGACAACATCAAGTCTCTTGCCTATAACAACAATAACGGCTACCTGGATGGATGGAGTGGCACGTCAATGGCCACCCCTCACGTTGCAGGGACTGTGGCCTTGATGCTTCAGAAGAACCCTTTGCTTTCTCCGGCAGAGGTGGATGAAATCCTGGAGACTACTGCACTGGACCTTGGCCCGGGCGGCAAGGACAACGACTACGGGGCAGGGAGGATTCAAGCCTATCAAGCCGTCGATGCCACATGGCCCCCGGACAGACCCAATGTGAGATATAGTAGCATAGTCTACGATGACACAACGGGTGGAAATGGGGATGGTGTTTTCGATCCGTGGGAGACCGTGGATGCCTATATCACCCTGGACAACAACGGTGGCGCAGATGCCGAGTCTGTGCTTGTGGTGATTCGTTCAGCCGACACATTGCTTGTCATCCAGGACTCCA
>JBHIER010000548.1:0-2309 GCA_046760705.1 bacterium | reverse complement strand
TGTCTGCGCTCCCGCTGCAGTGCTGTCTCGCTGACGGCCCCAGGGTCGCCGCCGGGGACCTTACCTCTGCTTTCGGTGTATTCGAGATCCTCCGTCGTTCCGTACCCCTTTTGAACCACCCACTCAGCCCCCTTGACGAGAACCTGATTGACCTCTTTTCTGTTCAGAGAGATTTGGCCCCGGGATCCGACACCGGCCGGCACAGTTCGAAAGAGAGCCTCGAGGAACTCCTTCAGTCTCGGTTTCATATCTTCCAGCGTCAGATCGGTCTTGAGGGTTCGCACCCCGCAATTGACGTCGAACCCAACGCCTCCGACCGAGACCACCCCTCCCTCCTTGGCATCGAAGGCGGCCACCCCACCGATGGGGAAACCGTAACCCCAATGGGCGTCGGGCATGCCAATGGCGGCCCTCTGAATGCCGGGCAAGGAGGCCACATTCGTAATCTGTTCGTAGACCTTCTCATCCATCTCCTCCAGCAGATCCTGGTTGGCGTAGATCACCGCCGGCACCCTCATCTCCCCCGAGGTGGAGATGGCCCATTCGTACTCCTTCTGTCTCTGCAACTTACTCAATTCCATACGTCACACTCCTGATCTGAATCAAACATCCACCACACATCTGACGGACCATCGATCGCCCGCACCTTGCACAGAGAGCATCGAGTAGGTCGCCGCTTTCACCTCAAGTTTCGCTCGATGCCTATCTGGGTCCAGCTTTTCACCCCTGGCCACGCCGCTCAGTCGATGGCCATTGATGCGCTGGACAGAAAACTGGGAGAAGACCATTCCGTGAATATCGGCCTGAGCCAGAAGCGTATTGAGCCACTCGACGAAAAGCTCTTCGGTGTCCGCCCCTTGACACTCGATGTCCACCTCGTCTCTGGGTTCAACCCGGCTGACATCGACCATAAGATTGAACAGCGCCACGGCCGCCTCCCCGAACGCCTCCTGGAGGGAGGTCCCAAAGCCCACGATCCCAACATCGGCCTGATGATCAAAATAGTCGTAACCGCGCCTCTTTTCAGATGAGAGTGACAATTCAAACTCCTGTTCCAACCGCTCCGAAACCAACAGCTCCTGTTCGTTATCCCTCTGAAAATTTGGGTCAAAGGGTGTCCTAATATAAACACACCTGCTTCCAGTATCAAGAGGAAATTTGATCTCACCTCTTCTCGGAGGGCCGGACAACCTATCCACAGGGTGCGGCTTCCGCAGTCAATGTTGTAAAAATGTCCTTCACTTGATCCTTTCGCGAGGCCATGTTAGCCGGACCGATCATTTAACGGGGCCCGTTTCGTCTTTCGGTGACGGTATTCGTCTCTTATCGACGTCACCATGTACCGTAACCGATACCTGCCCTATTGGCTTGACATACTCTCTCTCTATTAGTATATTTCCAGAGAAAAAGTATGACAGAAAAGAAAATGGACAACCAAAAATGGCCTCGGGGCGGGGTGATTGTGAGCATACGTGACGGAAACCTTGTTATGCAACCCAAATCCAGAAGGTATAGCGAATACATGCGGGGGCTGGGCACACAAATGTGGGAGAAGGTTGATGCTACCGAATATGTTCGAAAGGAAAGAGAATCGTGGGAAGAGCGGAGTTAGAGGTTAGACAAGCTCTACCTCAGTACAAGGCATTGGGCCTGGACCCTATGTGCTTATCTATTACTTTGAGCACACCCTCAAATACCTACCCTTTGTTAGACCTCTCTTTGAATTGATCGAAGATGGAGAAGTACAAGGAATTGTCTCTATGGTCTCTTCTATGGAGGTTCTGGTCAAACCGAAAAGAGCGCTACCACAATTGTAGGGGGTCGATCTTTCCCGATGCCGAACGAACGTTCGGGAACTCATTCGGAAACGGTCGCTCTCCGGTTGCCGGGTGGCAGCCAGACTTCCCATCCCGAGCTTGCCCTGTTGGATAATTTATCCTGCGGGGCTTGTCTCGGGGTTCGAAATGACACATAGGCATGGAAGGGCACTTTTTGTGCTGACCTGAGTTTCGTGCAACCATATCTTTTATTATCATAATGGGGTTATTCTCTTTTGCTTCTCTCAAAAGAGTTACTATTGATAGGGGTCCACTGTAAGCCATTGAGCCCCAGTTAAAAGCTCTCATTTTTGACCTCCCTTCTCTCATCTTTTGGGCCTATTCAACACGCCACCTGTACGGGCATACGGCCAGACGCCCTTACCTATGCCTCTGTGCGCTCTGTGGCTGGGTGTTTTGCCTTGACATTTCGGTGTGTATCTTATAGATTTAGATCCTAACGTAGGAGGACAGTACTTACATGGCCACGAT
>JBHIER010000547.1:0-2324 GCA_046760705.1 bacterium | reverse complement strand
AGAATGGTCAAAAAGTCTTTTCAGAGAGCGAAAGGGGGTTTGGGCAACAACCCCTCAACATTTGACAAAGTAAAGGGGACAAATACCATGGTTGCGTGGGAAAGCTATCTCAATGAACACAGGGAACAATTTGTCAGCGAATTGCTGGAATTTCTGCGGATTCCCAGCATTTCCAGCCTGCCCGATCATATACCCGACGTCCAGAAGGCAGCCGAATGGCTCGAGGACAGGATGAAAGCGGCGGGTATCGAATCAGTCCGGATCATGCCCACAGGCGGCCATCCGGTGATCTACGGCGAGTGGCTCCACAGCTCGGGCAGACCGACCGTTCTGATTTACGGCCACTTCGATACCCAGCCGGTGGATCCCCTCGATTTGTGGGACTACCCGCCATTTGAGCCTATCATCAAGGACGGCCGCATCTACGCACGTGGAGCAAGTGATGACAAGGGCAATCTGTTTATCCCTATCATCGTCGCGGAGGCCATACTCAAGACCGAGGGAGGGCTGCCACTCAATCTCAAGTTCCTCTTTGAGGGACAAGAAGAGATCGGGAGCCCCCAGTTACCGGATTTTATTGCGGCCAACAAGGATTTGTTGTCCTGCGACCTGGCCTTGAGTGCCGACGGAGGCCAGTGGGACGAGAATCAGCCAGCCCTGATCCTGGGCACCCGGGGACTGGCTGCTATATACATCGACGTCCAGGGGCCGGATCATGACGTGCACTCAGGGACTTACGGCGGCACCATCGCCAACCCGATTCACGCCCTGGTCCAGATCTTGGATTCGATGCGCGATCAGGATGGACGGGTCACCGTGGACGGCTTCTACGATAAGGTCCGGTCGATCACCGATGAGGAGAGGGCTCAACTAGGCCGGGTGCCTTTTGACGAGGCCGAATACCTGAATGGGCTCGGTGCGGCCTGCGTTTTTGGCGAGTCGGGATTCACCACCTATGAGCGGTCCTGGGCTCGTCCAACGCTGGAGATAAACGGTATATACGGGGGTTTCCAGGGAGAGGGTTTGAAGACGGTTCTGCCCAGCACAGCTCATGCCAAGATCTCTTGCCGATTGGTGGCGGACCAGGATCCTTCGAAGATCGGCAATCTGGTTCTGGCCCATGTGAAAAAAGTGAGCCCGCCCGGAGTCAAGGTGACGGCCACCACGGCTGAGAGCGGGGCGATCCCATATTTGGTCCCGGCCGATCACAGCGGCATGCGTATCGCAGCTTCGGTACTTCAAGACCTTTACGGCAGAGAGCCCTATGAGATTCGGGCGGGCGGGACGATCCCGGTGAATGCCCTGTTCTTGCAATACCTTGACGCCCACACCATCGTTTTCGCCTTTGGCCTTAATGATGAGCGCCAACACTCGCCCAACGAGTTCTTTCGGCTCTCTAGCTACGAACGGGGCCAGAAAGCCTATGGAATGCTGTTGAACCGGCTGGGGGAGGAATTGAGGGAGGGAGGGAAGAACGGCTGAGTTATAGTTTCACATGGAAGGGGGAAGGAAAGGGCAAAAGATCGGACCGAGGCAGAGATGAAAGGCTGGATAATACCACCACCCAAGGAGGCAACGAAAAGCAACGAAGAATTCGAGCTGGAGAAAATCGCAAAAGTGAGGTGGCTCGTTGGGCGTGGGTACCTCAGGTCCGACTGCATCAAGGAAGCTTTGCTGAAGGTTCACAGAGAAGACTTTATCCCGCGCAACTACAGAGATTATGCCTATCGTGAAGTTCCTCTTCCCCTTCCTGGCGAACAGGCCACCATCTCGTGCCCACATAGCTATCCCTTGTTTTATGAGCCGTTGGGTTTGGATAAAGATCATAGGTTCCTCGAGGTCGGATCGGGCTCCGGTTATGGAGCGGCTGTTGCGCGAGAAATCGTCGGACCGGGTGGTCTAATTGTCTCCGTCGAAATAGACTCACTGACCTTTGATTTCGCAAAGAGAAATCTTGAGAATGCGGGCTACAATGATATTGTCCTTGTGAAAGGAGATGGAGGCCTGGGGTATCCAGAGATGAGTCCCTACGATAGAATAGCTGTCACTGCGGCGTGCATGGAGATCCCTTCTCCTTTGATAGAACAGCTCAGCATCGGGGGAAGGGTAATTGCACCTGTGCTTGGAGATGACGCGCAGGATCTTGTTTTTCTCGAAAAAGGGGGCGAAGATATCCAGAGACAGGTAATTTGTAAGGTTCTCTACGTTTCCTTGAGGGGCATTTTCGGGTCGTGATGAGCAAAAAGGATTAGAGATCGGGTCTCAATAGGCTGTTGCCCAAACCCCCTTTTGCTCTCAGAAAAAATTTTTGACCATATCGTCTT
>JBHIER010000546.1:0-2332 GCA_046760705.1 bacterium | reverse complement strand
GAATGCGGCTGTACTAGCGTCGAACACTACAAAGAGGGAGATTCGAGAAAAGGTATATAACATTGTGCAGCGAGTGAAAGAATTTGTACGTAAGAGCGGGGTGGTCATACCGCCAAAGGTCGATCTCGAAATATCCCACCACTACGGTATTGACCTTTTCGATAAGTTCGGACTCACGATGCTTACCGTTGTGAACCGCGAATATTGTAAGAAATTGGTTATCCTGCTGCCGCAACAGGAGCATCCTGAACAATATCACAAGCAGAAAGAAGAAACCTTCAATATCCTGTACGGTAATGTATGGCTCAATGTGGATGGAAGTACGAGGCACTGTAAAGCCGGAGAAGTAGTCACGGTAGAAGCAGGCGTCAAACATAGTTTCGGCACCGACACAGGAGTGATCATTGAGGAGATATCGTCAACGCACTATGTGGATGACTCGTATTACACTGACCCGGTGATCATGCAGAATGGACATCGTAAGACCCTGTTAACGTATTGGCTGGATTAGCCTGCTTTTGAGGTGGAGGTACGGTGAAAACGATTATCTGGGATGTGGACGACGTGCTCAACGACCTGATGCAAACATGGTTCGAGCACTGGTGGCTGCCTTCTCATCCCCACTGCTCGGTAAGCTACGACCAGATCTCAGAGAACCCACCGCATGAACTATTAGGTGCCAACAAATCTGAATACTTGGCATCTCTGGACGAATTTCGGCTTTCCGAAATTGCTACAGAGGTGGTCCCTGTCCCAGAAGTGTTGGCCTGGTTTCATGCGTATGGAGATAATTTTCGACACCTAGCGCTCACAACCACACCTCTACGCAGTGCGCCTGGCTCAGCAGCATGGGTTATGCGTCATTTTAGTCGGTGGATTCGCTCCTTTCACGTAGTTCCTTCTCCCCGCCAAGGTGAACAGATACCGCTCTATGACAAATCCAAAGAGGACTTTCTGCGATGGTGGGGTAAGGTAGACATATTGGTGGACGATAGCCCGGTGAATGCGGCACTGGCTGAGGCGATAGGGATTCAGGCTGTGCTGATACCACGTCCATGGAATCAAAGTAGATTGACATTAGCTGAAGCCCTCGACATTTTGACAAAATTGATATAGTAAATTCGAGCAAACGGCTTCTGTCAGAAATTCAAACCATAATTAAGCGCTGATGAAGTTATCAGATTATGTGATTCGACGTATTGCCCAAGAGGTAAGGCATATATTTCTTTTGGCTGGCGGCGGCTGCATGCATCTGGTGGACTCCGTCGGTAGATGCCGGGACATCGAGTATATCTGTAATCTCCACGAGCAAGCCTGCGCTATTGCGGCCGATGCCTACGGTCAGTATACAAACAATCTTGGGGTAGCGTTGGTGACAACGGGGCCAGGGGGCACCAACACTCTAACCGGGGTAGCTGCAGCTTGGCTGGATTCTACCCCCTGTTTATTTATTTCGGGCCAGGTCAAACGAGGTGACCTCGCTGAAAAACGCGGGGTTCGACAGATGGGATTTCAGGAAATCAACATCGTGAAGATAGTCAACTCCATCACAAAATATGCGGTGACAATTACTGAACCAGCTTCTATTAAGTACCACCTGGATAAAGCGCTCTACCTTGCCAGGACCGGCCGACCCGGGCCTGTTTGGATCGATATTCCACTGGATGTGCAATCTGCCGAGATTAATGAGAGTAGATTGGGAGGTTTTGACGCTAACGAAATCACCAGTATCTTTGATCCAGATTTACTCAGGCAGCAGGTAAGTGAAGCAATACAGCTTTTCAATCAGGCCAACAGACCGGTCGTGCTGGTCGGAAATGGGGTAAGGCTGGCGAAGGCTAAAGAAGCTTTCTTGCAGTTAGTAGAAATTCTAAAAGTGCCAGTTCTGACTACATGGAAGGCGATTGATTTCTTACCGGAATCTCATCCCCTTTTTGCAGGCCGACCAGGTTCGGTGGGACAGCGCGGAGCAAATTTTGCTCAGCAGAATTCAGACTGGATAATGACCATGGGAGCGCGTCTTGATTTTGGACAGACGGGGTATAACCACAGCAACTTTGCTCGCGCAGCCAAGAAGATTATTGTGGACATTGATCCGGCTGAAATTCGTAAGATTATGATGCCCATCGATGTGGCTGTGTGTGCTGATGCAAAAGCCTTTATTCGGGAGTTCATTCTGCAAAGTGGCGAGATTATACCTCAAGACCGTACTGGTTGGTTGCTACGGTGCAAGGATTGGCAACGTAGGTACCCCGTCGTGTTGCCTGAATACTGGGATGTACAGGGGTATGTGAATGACTATGTGCTAATAGAAGTGTTATCTGATGAGATG
>JBHIER010000545.1:0-2344 GCA_046760705.1 bacterium | reverse complement strand
AGAGCCAAAGCATTAGTATCTGAAAAGACAGGGGACGCTGTTTCTGAAACAACTTACGATAGGCCCTTTATCTGTTGGGACTTAGACCTTATTCTGGTATTTCCTGTTTTCGAGGTCTGTCAGCCTGAAGAGACCATAATCGCCTGTCCGTAGGTCTTTCTGCTCATCCCACCCACGCAGATTTCCTCTTCACCCTCCACCGCGATATCTCAAACTCGGGAGCATTGCTCCGCACAAATTACTCGGGGTGAATAACCCCCAATATCGAGAAAACGAGCATTATGTCACAAGAATTCAACGCGGAAGATTGGGACGATCAGAATGGTTTACCGGGTCCGCTGCGCGGATTGGCAAAGCATGCCATCATTGAGTTGTAAGAATTGTATAACTTTATGGACGTGCCGAGCTTTCCACACATCCCGAGCCGGCGATTGTGGCCTCACCCACTGAACTGAGGCCCGACGAATAAGCTCTGGCCATACCTCTGCAGGCGCCCTCTCGAAAACAGTTTCTGCATCGGCCTCCAGGACGTGCCAACCACCTCTCGACACTTCTCGGTAGAGCTGCCCAGGCGCCCACCCGGCATAACCGGCATAGACACGAAATTTCTCTCTCGCGTCGGCATCGGCAATCATCCGCTGGAGGACCGTCCGGCTTGAGCTGACGTATACATCCTTAAATACACGACTCGACTCCTTGGGCTGGCTGCCGGATTGTATGAGCAGCAGCATCTGACTTCTGGCGACCGGCCCACCAATGTTGACGGTATCAGTTCGGCGCTGCACTCCTTTTATCTCCGGCAACACCGTCGAGAGTCTCAGTTCAGTGGGTCGATTGATGACCAAGCCCATGGCACCGTACCAGTTGTAGTCGATCAAGAGGACGACAGTTTCCGAGAAGTTTGGGTCTCTGAGGTGTCGACTGGCGACGAGAAACTTCCCTCGGGCTAGGTTCGCCTCGGACCGGGAGCTACCCGGCGACGGAAAAGTGAAAGGGAACCGGGAAGGCTGCAATGCCGCGTGGTGACCTGAAGATGCGGCCCCGCTCAGAGACATGCCGGGCAATGTTGGAAGCAGTATCAAGGTGACCGCAACTGCGACGGATACAGACTCTTTTCGGATTCGCCCGTTTGTTTTCAAGGTTGAACGGAGCGTCACAAGCCTCTCGCAAGGGATGTACGAGGTTTTTTGATTCGGGCACCGCGTGGGTTGGCCTTAATTATTGTTTATATATACAGAAAATTCGTCACCTAATCAAATAGACATGGAACGCTAGCAAAAAAAAACGTAGTGGAGATCCTATATCCCTCCTGTCAAGAAAAAAATGAGCAATCAAGAAACATCAATAATTACAATATAATAAATAAAACCCATTTCCCTGATCACACGTATCCATAGAGAATCCTTCCATGGACTCTAGATTGCTTATTCGGCGAGTCTCTCACTTGTGGTCCTTACTCAACCCCGGGCGTCTGAGCGTAATCCCTTCCGGGACTTTTTGATATCTTTAATATATAACATTGGTTCTGAAGTAGCTTAGGATAGGCTCTTTATCTCTGAAGATATAATATCTCTTTTGATATTCTCTGTTTTCGAGGTCGGCCAGTCTGGAAGAGGCCTTAATTGCCAGCCCGTAAGGCTTCCTATTCGGCGCATGCCTTAACATCGATTAGCAACAGTTAAAAAGAGTTGACAAATACTCATGATTTTGAGTATTTTTACTCAAGATGCTGAGTAAAATGTTCAAGTGCTGGAATTGAGATGTTTAAAAGGCCTATTTATCATCTGCTTCTGAACAGAATGTCTGAGCCCAGGCGCTTTATTCAAGTACTGGCTGGGCCAAGGCAAACGGGGAAAACTACCCTTGCTCAGCAGATCATAGCTGAACTGAGAATACCAAGCCATTACGGTTCAGCCGATGAACCTACTTTAAAGGATCGTATCTGGATCGAGCAGCAATGGGAAGTAGCCCGCACCAAAACGAAATCGGGTAAGGGTAAGAGTAAGGCATTACTTGTTCTGGATGAGGTTCAGAAGATCAATGGCTGGTCTGAGGCGGTCAAACGATTGTGGGATGAGGATTCCGCCAGCGGGCTCCAATTGCATGTGATTGTATTGGGTTCATCACCATTGCTTGTACAGCGGGGCTTGACGGAAAGTCTTGCCGGGCGATTCGAAGTCATTCCGATTACTCATTGGTCATTTTCAGAAATGAGAAAGGCCTTCGGATGGGATTTAGAGCAATACATCTTCTATGGGGGTTATCCCGGTGCCGCGGATTTAATCGAGGATCACCATCGGTGGTCCCGTTATATCGTTGATTCTGTTGTTGAGACCACTCTTTC
>JBHIER010000544.1:0-2346 GCA_046760705.1 bacterium | reverse complement strand
TTCAACCCCTGCTTCTCCTTCGAAAATTTCCGAGATACAAACACGGGAAGTTGTATGGGGGTTATTTGTCACCGGTTCTTATCTTTATGTAGCCAATGGCCCATCCGGCCAGCGGCATCTACTTCTATCGACTTCAAGCTGGAGAGTTTACCCAGACTAAAAAATGCTTGCTTTTAAAATAGTCAAAATCTAACTTGTACATACAAGAGGTATAGATAATGTCTCAACGTGTGGTCGTAACAGGACTTGGTGTTATATCGCCAATTGGTAATAGTGTTCAGGATTTTTGGGAGGGTCTGATGACTGGCAGATCGGGCGCGGCCCCCATCACCTCCTTTGACACCTCGGATTTTAAGAACAAGATCGGCTGCGAGGTGAAAGATTTTGATCCTGCCCAATGGGTGGGGTCAAGGGCGGGAGATTATGGACGGGCCTCGCAAATGGCCATTGCGGCCGGCAGGATGGCCTTGGACGACTCCGGCCTCGACCTCGAGGCCAGAGCTGGGGAGAACATGGGCGTCTCTATGGGCACCACCAACGGGGAATCGCAGACCATCGAGAAGGCCGTGCTGAGTTGGTATAAGACCGGGACTGCCAATTTCAACGAGGGGTTCATCTTTCAGTGCTCTTCCAATATCATCTCGACTAATATAGCTGATGAGCTGGGATTACTGGGCCCTAATATCATGATTCCTACCGCCTGTGCTGCGGGAAACTATGCCATCGGCTATGCCTTTGATACAATCCAGAAAGGGGTGACCGATGCCATGTTGGCTGGTGGGGCAGAGGCCTTCTCCAGAATCGCATTCACCGGTTTCTCCCGCGTCCACGGCATGTCTCCTGACGTATGTCGTCCCTTTGACAAGAATCGAAAAGGGCTGCTGCTGGGTGAAGGGGCAGGGATTGTTCTTTTAGAGAGTTTTGAGAGTGCCCAAAAGAGAGGTGCGAAAATTTACGTCGAGGTCTTAGGCTATGGCCTCAGCAGCGATGCCTATCACATCACCGCCCCTCATCCTGAGGGTGACGGCGCGGCCAGAGTCATGGCCAGAGCTCTGGACAGGGCTGGCCTATGCCCCAGTGATGTCGATTACATAAACGCCCACGGCACAGGAACTGGACACAACGATAAGGCCGAGACTCTGGCTATCAAAAAGGTTTTCGGAGAGCGAGCCTACCGGATACCTGTCAGCTCCATCAAGGCCCTGACCGGCCATGGGATGGGATCGGCCAGTGCCATAGAAGCTATAGCTTGCATTTTGAGTATTGATAAGAGGATGGTGCCGCCCACCTGAGGAGCCCGATCCGGAGTGCGATCTGGACTATGTCCCCAACCAGCCCAGGGCTGCCGAAGTCAAGATAGCTCTGAACAACTCCTACGCCTTCGGGGGGAACAACGCCGCCGTCGTTTTCGCCAAATTTGGCGGCCGAGTTTGAGAAGGGGGAAGTCTCTTGAACGACAGAGTGGTTATTACCGGAATAGGAGTTTTGTCCCCCATCGGGATGGGGAAGGAGGCCTTTTGGCAGGGGTTAGAGAGGAGCCACGCTATCAAGCCCATCACTCTTTTTGATACTTCTGATTTAAAATGCACCCAGGCCGCCGAAATTACCGATTTTAATGTCAAAGATCACCTCTCTCAAAGGGGCCTCAAATACCTGAGCCGCTCGGCTCAATTGGCGTGCGCGGCGACCGCTTTGGCTCTTGAGGATGCGGCCCTCGACTTGTCGGCTGTTGATCCCCCGGAGGTGGGCGTGGTTATCGGCACCGCTTTCGGAAATGTGAACAGCATGATCGCTTTCGATAAGGAGGCCTGGCTCGAGGGCCCCAGATTCGTCAATCCGATGACCTTCCCCAACACCGTCGTTAACTCACCGGCCGGCTATATATCGGTTCTTTTTGGCCTGACTGGATTGAACGCCACTATCTCTACCGGACGTTCTTCGAGCCTTGAGGCCCTCAAATATGCGGCTGAATGCCTGAAGAGAGGAGAGGCCCGGGTTGTCCTGGCCGGTGGCTGTGAGGAGTTGAGTGAGTTTGTTCACCTCGGCTTTTTGAAAGCTGGGCAGCTTTCAGGCTCAAAAGGCGATGGTATCGAAAAACCTGCGCCATTGGACAGAAGGAGAAACGGTTTCGTATTGGGAGAAGGGGCTGTCATTCTATCCCTGGAGCGATCCGATCACGCTCAAAGCCGTGGCGCGCACATCCTGGCCGAGATAGCCGGTTACGGCGACGCCTATGCGCCTGCTGGCTCCGGGTTTGACGGTTTCGAGGTAAAGGCGGAGGCAGAAGCGATGCGTCGAGCCTTACTTTCATCAAGGTTGGACCCAGAAGATATAGGCTTCATTTCA
>JBHIER010000543.1:0-2348 GCA_046760705.1 bacterium | reverse complement strand
CCGAAGTAGTCATAAATAAATTCACCCGGCGACAGCTCCAGGTCCCAGTCGCAGTCGTATTCAGGGTGGACACAGAAGTAGTCCTGATCGACATAGAGGAGATTGTGCGGTTCATCGACGGTACCCGATTGGAGCCATTCGACGAAAGAATTCCCAGTGTAATCGCGCCCGGGCAGCGTATTTGCACACCCCCACCCTGAAACGTAGATAGCACTCCAGCCCCAATTGATCACGCTCGCATCGATGCCCTGTTGTCTAGGGTTATTCCATAACTCATATTCGTATTGGGTTTCCAAGCTTGCGAATAGATCGACGAAAAAGGTATCCAGGTCTGGATCGCCTGTATAGTCCCAGACAACGAGCATATCGGCCTCGGGGTGCTCCGGCTCAATCCTGGCAAAGGTAATACTGTCAGACCTTGAACATAGGTCCTCGGAATCGCACGCGGTGACATAATATGTAACAGTATCCCAGACTGCAATTTCAGGAATAGTACCATGAAACGTTCCACCGGAAACAGGACCGACCATAGATACGGAATCGGTGATATTTCCTATCGTATACACAAGATCGGCAGATGCAATCCCGGCTCTATAACATGCTACATCACCGTCATGAATAGTAACGGTAATGGGAAAGGGACCGGGGTCGTAAGTATAGTTCTGAACATATAGGTGGCTAAATGTTGGCGGTGTATTCCAACAAATATTGAACCAACACAGAATTTTCTCGAGTAATGATGGTGCTTCCCTATGCGGCTTAAGCCCTCCGATCTCCGAGATGTCCGTAGCAAAGTCAAGCTGCCAGGGACGAAAAACTGTCTTATAGTGACCACCATCTCGTCGGACGCCTGCTCCGAAATCAGAATCTTTATAGTTTAAGATTTGCTCTGCGTCTTCGGTCAATTCGATAAGCCAATCAGGCCAGTTCCATCTTTCGGGATGTTCAGTCAAATATGCGGGTTCAAAGTTGATGTTAATATCTTCAAAATCTCTCAAGCCAATGGCCACGCTATCGTAATTACCGTTTTCTGATCCGTAGTTGTTACTGATGACTCGTTCCACACCAAAGTAGTCGTATAGGAAGTCACCTGGTCCAAGTTCACCGTCCCAATCACATTGATACTCCTCATGAGCACAAAAGTAATCTTGATCAATATATAAAAGATTATGATTTTCCCAGTTTTCGCCTGAATTCAGAAAGAAAGCAAATAGATCGTCTGGTGAATAGTCTTTGCTCGGAAGCACATTAGCACAACCCCATCCGGCAATAATAATTGTATGCCACCCCCAATTGATGACGCTTGCGTCAATGCCCTGATGAGTTTTGAGGTTCCAATATTCGTATTCAATTCTTTGATTTCCTCTCTCATCAAGAAGCATGTGATCAAATAAATACGTGTAAAAATCTTCAAAACGAACATCGTCAGTAACAATGAGAACATCGGCTGCGGGATGCTTTGGCTCTATGCGGGCGAATGTAATTGCTTTAGATTTGGAGTGTAACTTGTGCGGATCATATGCTGAAATGTAATACTTTATAGTATCGTTTTTCGAAATCAAAGGCAGTGTCCCCGAGAAAAGGCCTCCAGTACATGGGCCATTCATGTGAGTACTGTCAGTGAGGTCATTTATAGTGTAAACCAAATAGGCTTTAGCGACTCCTGCGTTCACCGGGTTTTCAGCATCCTTGTCTGTGATGCGTGCTGAAATCGGGAAAGGCCCTGGAGCATAGGTATCGTTTTGCACCGTTACGTTCTTGATCTCAGGTGGGGTATTCTCGTAGTACCTGATCACGGCCTCGAACCATATACACTGTGAGCGGATGAACCAGCCATCGTGCGCCCCATCCGGACCGCAGCAGAGTGAATAGAACTTGAAGAAGTTGTATGGGGTGGTCCAGGGGTATTCGCCGCCAAACCCCCACCCGGCCGTCCTATAGAAGACGGCGCCGATGTAAAAGGGATCGCTGCCCAGATCCACTTCTCCTTGGAGCCCGTATGAGGCTGGAATCTCCACCCACGACTGGGCGTGGGCCTCGGTTACACTCAAAGGGAACGGACCCCAATGATGGTGTTCAGGGTCAGTAGCACTCCAGCCCAGAGGAGAGTGTCTGATCACATCGCCAGGCACCCAATAACCGTAAGAAAAGAATGTCCCGATCCACCCATTGGCATCGACGCTGTCCAGAGATGAGATCTTCGGTTCGTACCTGCTGGCGTCCCACACATCCACGAGCATGCTTCCCTCCCAGTTGAGTACATAGAATCGAATGGCAATCAGACTGCAGGCCGCCTGCGGCACCAGCCAAACCAAAAGGGAGTCGCCGGGGTTGAGAAACCCAAAGTT
>JBHIER010000542.1:0-2352 GCA_046760705.1 bacterium | reverse complement strand
TGGGAATTGTGTCCCCCACGAATTATGAACTCTGGGCCGCTGATTGCAACGGAGACGGGGATATCAATGTTCTCGATGTGGTGGGGATAGTCAGTGTTATCCTTGGCACTGGCACCTGTGCTGGAAAATAGGCTTTATAAGAGATAAAAGGAGTGATACTTTGATCAGAGGTATGAGATGTGTAAACACAGATTAGTTTCTTCAATAGCTCTGGTAATTGTACTTGGTTGCTTGTTTTCCCAGGCCGAGGCATCCGATCAGTTCCGCTTCGGGGCTTTTCTTTCCCCCTATCCCGACACCAGCGAATTCCCCGGAGTCGTGGAACATTACTCGGTAATGGACAGCCTTCTCCACTTCAACATAGTAAAGGAGGATGATCATCAGGTTGAGGGGTGGAAGCTGTCCGCCATAGGGGATGCTGGGTTGAAGGCTATCATTTTCATCAATAGGCAAGGCTGGCCTGCATGGCATGCATACGGGTTTTACACCACCTGGGAGGCGGAGGTTGGAAGTCTGGACACCGACACCCATCTTGAACACGACGAGGGGATCGGCCAGATAGTAAGTGATCCCTCTGCCTCCGAGCTCAGGGCCTATAAACTTACCCCAGGGGAGGACGCCCCCGGGTTGGTACTCTGGGGGCCAACTTACAAACAGCAGGCGAGAGACTGTAATCTGGAATATGATCATTGTGCTCGTTTTTGGCTGAAGTCTGACGGCGATGGTCCCCAAGGTGAGCCTTTAGCGACCTTGCTGGTCTCGGCAACCGTCTATGACACTGCAATGTCCGACTACGTTGAAGATTTTGTCATCGTTGACTCTACCATCTACTCCTCCCAGCTCTCACATACATACACTCCCATAGAGTTATACTACCAGTTGAACGAGCTTTGCCTGGTCGAGGGCTGCGAACAGGGGGTGGAGGATGTGAGGAGATTATATGCAAAAGACGTCGAGTTCAAGGTGATCTGGTATGGCAACCACACCCTATACATAGATAGGGTGGAGGTGTACGATACAGAGAGGGGAAGGGAGCTTTTCTACGATTCGTCGGCTGTGGAGACCATCAGAGAGAATGTCAGAAATTATGCAGACCCTGCTCTGATGGATTCTGTCCTTTATGCCTGGTATTTAAAAGATGAGCCGAATGTCATCGACCTTTTTGCACCATACAGAAAGGTGGATGAGATCCTGAGAGAAGAGGGAATGATGGGGATCACCACATATTATAGGGATCCAATCGAATTTGCGAAGAGGGCAAACCCGGCCATATTCAACTTTAACCGTTACCCCCTTATACACACTACTGGCTATAGTGGAGAATATGGAATTTGGAGTAGAGCAATTGAACATGGTCTCCAGACTGCCCTTGACTATCTGACGGAAGGGCTTAAGGCTGCAAAGGAGGCAGCGGTAGATTACGGAAAGGAATTTTGGGTTACGCTGCAGGCGTTTTCCTGTCCAGCTCCCCCTGATAACTCGTGGGGTTGGCGTCTGCCCACGCCAATGGAGTTGGGGTGTATGACCAATCTCGCATTGACTTACGGCGCAAAGGGAATATTGTATTGGAAATACTACTATACCGAGGGGGGTTGCTCTGGACTTTACGCTCAATATGCGGATACCGCCACCGCTAACTGGCGGTATATCAGGGATGTGATCGGACCGGAGATCGAGGTTTTGGGGCCTGTATTTGCCGAGTTGGACTGGGAAACGGCCTTTCCCTATGATGACATATCTGTAAACAACTGCGACATCATCTCTGTCATCGCTTATGATTCTCTGCATCAGAACCCGGACAGTGGCTATATAGAGGTAGGGACATTTTCCGATCTTGAGGAAGCCTCTTACTTCATGTTGGTAAACAGGGTCTGTAACATCGACTCCGTCACACCGGCCAACCCTCAAGTTGTGACGGTGAAAATAGCCAGAACCGGCATCTGGACTATCAAGGATATGTATTCGGGGGATGAGACTCAGTTGACCAGCAGTGGATTTGTCATGACCTTCACCACCACTCTGGGGTCTGGGCAGGGCAAGCTCTTACGGCTCAGGGAGGTGTTCTTAGGCGACGTTAACGGCGATGGTGTCATCGATGTCCTCGATGTGATGCTGACGGTGAACATTATCTTGGGCATACACGATCCCACGCTACAGGAATTATGTGCGGCAGATTTCAACAGCGATGGCGAAGTGAACGTTCTGGATGTGGTACTCATCGTCAATGAAATTTTGGGAGACGGTGCAATGTCTGCCAAGAGGAAAAACCGCAGCTTTTGAAGTGGCCAAAGGAGGTGAAGGTGGACAGGACACTGAAGGTTATTTTGGCATTGGGGGTAATAACAGTAGTGT
>JBHIER010000541.1:0-2354 GCA_046760705.1 bacterium | reverse complement strand
GATCGAGTTCTGCCGGCAGTGCCGCTATCACCTCCGTGCCGCCTGGTGGGCAGCCGAGCTCTTCAACTTGTACGCGGGGAGGCTGGCGTCGGTACGCCTGGTGGACGGCGAGACCAGCTCCTTTGAGATAAAGCTGAATGGTGAACTCCTTCACTCCAAACTGAAGACGGGCAAGTTCCCCGATTTTGACGAATTGAAAGGTGCAATCGGTCACAGGGTGATGAGGTGACTCGACGCGGGACAGGATTAGCCCCACCATCAACCCTGCCGCCGGATTCTACGTCAATAAGTGTAACGGGAGAGCTGCAAAAGAGAAGCCCCGACAGGACAACGGGTTGCAATCCCACCCCATGTATGATACCGTGAGACGGTGGCAACAGGTTGTGTCCCCACCGGATTCTCCACAGCGTTCTCTGTGTCCACGCTGGACTCTGTAAAGCGTTTTCGGCTTCGGTGACCAGACCTTTGCCAACTACCATCGAGAAAGGAGGTCACCGATGAGCTACGAGGATAGGATTCTCATCTGCCAAGAGTGTGGGGAATCTTTCACCTTTAGCGCCGACGATCAGGCGTACCACGCCGAGAAGGGCTACACCAACGATCCCAAGCGTTGCCCGTCTTGCCGGCAGGCACGACGCAGCCAGCGTTCCAGCGGTGGATATGATCGAGGCCCGCGTGAGATGCACCCTGCGGTCTGCGCCGAGTGTGGCAAGGATACCATGGTCCCGTTCCGGCCCCGTGGGGACCGCCCGGTTTACTGTAGCGATTGCTACAGCCGACGTGGCGGGGTTGCCCGACCAAGCCGGTACTAGACTGGGCCAAAAGGGGGGCGGTTGCCGCCCCCCTTACCATCATCCGGAAAGGAGATCCCCAACTCACTGAGCTTCTCCTCGCCCGCTGTGGTCTAACCGGGGCATTATGTTTTATCATGTTTTAGTCAGTATTCAGATTGTAGGGTTACGAGGTCACCACTGGACCAAGGAGTGACACGTTGAGAATACTTCTCGTGTATCCCAGGTACCCAGATACCTTCTGGAGCTTCAGGCACATACTGGGGATCATCTCAAAAAGAGCCGGCTTTCCTCCCCTGGGTCTGCTGACCGTTGCGGCGATGCTGCCCCCCAAGTGGGAGAAGAGGCTGGTGGACATGAACGTCTCGCCTCTCCGGGACGAAGACCTCCGGTGGGCCGATTACGTCTTTGTGAGCGCTATGGTGGTACAGAAGGCCTCTGCTCAAGAGGTCATCAGAAGGGCCAACAAGGTGGGGGTCAAGGTCGTTGCCGGTGGCCCTCTCTTCACCACTGGGTATGGAGAGTTTGAGGGAGTGGATCATTTCGTCCTCAACGAGGCGGAGGCCACGCTTCCGCCCTTCCTTCGGGACCTGGCCGACGGCTGTGCCAGGCACATATACACCTCCGCCGAGTGGCCGGACGTAACCAAGACCCCGGTGCCCCTCTGGCAGCTTTTGGACATGAAGAAATACGCCACGATGAGCGTCCAGTATTGCCGGGGCTGCCCTTTTGACTGTGAGTTTTGCGATATCGCCTTCCTGAACGGACGCAGGCCACGGACCAAGGACGCCGACCAGTTCATTGAAGAACTGGAGGCGATATATGGCCAAGGCTGGCGAGGCGGCGTATTTGTGGTTGACGACAACTTCATAGGCAACAGGCGGAAGCTGAAGGCGGAGCTCCTGCCCGCCGTCATCAGGTGGTCTCAGGCACGGGGCTATCCCTTTTCGTTCAACACGGAGGCGTCGGTGAACCTGGCTGATGACGAGGAGCTGATGGAGTTGATGGTCAGAGCGGGTTTCAACACCGTGTTTGTGGGCATCGAGACGCCGGACGAAGAGAGTCTGGCGGAGTGCGGCAAGGTCCAGAACAGGAGGCGCGACCTGGTGGCATGCGTCAAGAAGATTCAGAATCACGGGTTGCAGGTACAGGGGGGGTTCATAGTTGGCTTCGACAGTGACACCCCCTCCATCTTCGACCGTCAGATCGAGTTTATCCAGCGGAGCGGCATTGTGACGGCCATGGTCGGTCTTCTCAATGCCCCTCGTGGCACCCGTTTATACGAAAGGCTGAAGAGAGAGGGCCGCCTGTTGAAGGATGTGACGGGCGACAATACGGACCTCTCCCTCAACTTCGTGCCCAAGATGGAATGGAGCACCCTCATTGAGGGCTACAGGAGAATCCTCGATACCATCTACTCCCCCAAGCTGTTTTATGAAAGGATCAGGACCTTTCTCCGAGAGTACAGGCCGCCGCAACGAAAAAGGCCGCTCCTTCGCCTTAGGGAGGTCTGGCCACTGTTGAGGGCGTTGTGGGCCCTGGGGGTAAAGGAAAAGGGAAGAG
>JBHIER010000540.1:0-2358 GCA_046760705.1 bacterium | reverse complement strand
AGACGATACAAACATGGGCAACACCTACAACCTCGATCTCGCAAAGTCGCCTCTCCCAGAAGAAGCTGTTTTTTGTTTCCCCCAGGAGCGTTTCGTCGAGATTCATCGGATCGGGGTACGACTCGGAACAGCACGGTTCCCCAAAGAAATCAAATTTTGGGTCTCAGACCAAACGCCAAAGACCGGCTTCGATCCATTGACAACGATCACGCTGGAGCCCGAAAGAGATAGCTATCAAGAATTCAAGGTCGATCCAACGCGGGCCAAGTATCTGAAGATCCAGATCACCGCCTCGCATGATCCCAAAGCCATTGAGATTCTTGACTTGTTCGTGAAAGGCTTCTTCTTGGAAAGAGCAGCCCACAGAGGGGACCGTGAGGCATTTCTGTATACCAAGCTCCAAGAGAAGGAAGCGAACAATTCGATAAATGAGGCCCAAACACTTCCCGTTGATCAGGTCCTCAAGGGGGAGGTGGCCAGCGAAGATGTGGATTACTACAAGATTTCATCAAAAGATCAACCCGGCAATGCGCTGGATATTCTAATAGAGAGTGCAGACATCGTTCGGCCGGCGTATGAGCTCCAAACGCTCCAAGGCAAAGCCGTGAGGCCATTCCGGGAATCGAATGCCGGCACACGGACAAAGGTCACCTATCAGCTCCGGCCTGACGATTATTACCTGAAAATCTGGAAACCGGATTCCTTTCTCTCTATCGTCTACGATGACTCAGGCAGCATGAGGAAAAGCGTGGAGACTGTGAAAAGAGTGCTCTCTGGTTATCTAGATAGGCTGGGTCAAGGATTGTATCTCCGGCTGATGAAATACACGGACGAGGTCAAGTTGATTTCCGATTTCACCAACAATCCAGCCGAACTCAAGGCTTCCCTCGAGAAGGAAATCAAGGGTGGAGGAAGCACGGACACCTTCAAGGGTTTGTCGGCAGCCATCAGAAGCCTCAAGAGCAAGCAGGGCTCTCGAGCGGTGCTTGCCATATTCGATGTCATCGACTGTGCCGGTAGAGAATGCCTTCAGAAATATCTTCGGCTTTGGGATGCCATCCTTGATGAAGCAGTGAGCTTCAATGTGATTGCTGTTCAGCCCGGATGGGACAAAAATACTCCCTACTTTAACAATACGAGAGAGCAGATCTTCAAAGAAATCGCCTACGCAAGCAGGGGCCAATTTTATCACTCTCCGTTTGATGAACAGATCGCTGAGAGTTCTGACCAGATTTTCAAACAACTCACTTCCGCTTCGGTTTACAGGGTCGAGGCGGATTGGATAAAGACTGAGACAAAACCGGGTTCAATAGAAATCCTTTTCCAGGAAGGGACCGAGGCAAAGGCAGCAAAGAACGTAGAGCTCATCCTGGATGCATCCAACTCCATGTGGGGGCAGATTCAAGGAGAACCCAAAATCTCCATCGCCAAGAGCGTTCTTGGACAGATAATAGGTGAATTGCCGGAAGAAATGAACGTGGGACTGCGTGTCTACGGGCATAGGTTCGGGCTCAAAGATGGAAGGGCCTGTCAAGATACCGAACTGGTGGTACCGATTGGTCCTGTGGATAAGGGAGTACTCACAGATACCGTAAATAAAATCAGCCCTAAAGGAAAAACTCCTCTTGTTTATTCTGTGCTGCAGGCCATCAAAGATTTCGAGAATTTAGAAAGCGGGACCGGTATCCTGATCAGTGATGGGATTGAAAGCTGTGATGGAGATGTCGATGCGGTCAGAACAGCTCTGAAGGATGTAGGACTTGACCTGCAGGTGCATATCGTGGGATTCGATATCAAAGAAGCTGAGGCGCGTAAACAGCTTGAAGCGATAGCAAAATCCACAGGAGGTGTCTACCTTGATGCCAAGGACTCGGAGGGTTTGTTGTCATCGCTCCAACAAACACTGAAAGTCGAATATGTGTTGCTTGATAAGAGTGAAGAAATAATAGCCAGGGGTGTTGTCGGAGGAGAATCTGTGAAGGTATTGGAAGGAACATACACGCTGAGGTTATTCGTTCAGCCCGATCCGCTTGAGATGCGCGTTACCATCAAACCAGATGAGAAGACAACGCTAACACTGAAAAAAGCTGCAGAAAAATGGGAGTTGATCAAGTAAGAAAGGAGTATCCATTATTTACCCAATCCGAAATTGGGCAGACCGGTTGTTTTGTCGAGAAAGGTAATCACGCAAATTTTTGAAAAAGAAAGGAACATTATTGCCAAACAGCAGAAAAAATCTTCCAAAAATGGTATAGTTGTCACTCATTTGCCACCTGGATGAGAATGACAAATTGGAAAAACCTGTCATTCATTGATTATCAATAAGAATGGCTCAATATTACAAACTATAAGAGAAAT
>JBHIER010000539.1:0-2360 GCA_046760705.1 bacterium | reverse complement strand
CTCCATGGCGTACCGCTTTTAGTCCCAAAGGGGGTGAACAGTATGTTGAGGAAATACGGAGGCTTAGTTATTTTGGCCAGCCTGCTCTTCGTCGTCATGACTTCATCGGGCTGCTACACCGTTTTGAAGATGCGAACGGGCACTGTCTCCTATCCAGACTACGACTATTACGATCTGTACGACTACTGGTATGACCCGTTCTTCTACTACCATCATCCTTATCGCTACTATTACTATGGGGGTTGGTGCTACTCCCCTTGGACGTACTGGTCTTGCGAACCGTATTGGAGTTACCCTTACTACTACTGGAGGAGTCGATATTATTCCTACGACCCGTACCCCCGGGGGGAGCAGAAATGGCAAAAGAGTCAGCGGAGACGGGGATTTCAGACCCGGACTCTATCTCCAAGATATATCCCTTCGAGGTCTGAGGTCAGCTCCAGAAACCCTGTCGGTAGAGAGGAGAAACGGTTCAAGAGGCTGCGCAGGATGGGAACCGGCTCGGACTCAAAGCCTGGCCGCAGGTCGGGGATCACCCACACTCGCACCTCGACCTCGAGAGCTGGGAGCCGTTCTGCTCCAGCCCTCAGCAGACACAGCTCAAGATCCTCCAGTCCAAGTCAGGCCGCTCGCAGCTCGAGCAGATCCACACCGACCCGGAGACGAGGCACAAGACGATAAAGGAACCGGCGACCCAGGAGACGCCCTTCGGCTGTTTCACAAGCAAGTAAACCCACCTCAATCGATGACGGTTGACGAGCCATATCGTCAACCGTCATCTCTTTTGGCCAAGTGGAAAAAGTGGTTGACACACTTGCCGGAAAAGTATATTATTCTTACCGTGGCGAAGCCGCAACCTGGACTCTGTCACTGCGGTGAGCCGGAGTCCCAAATAAAGGGGGAAAAATCATGAGATTGCTTCGGCAAAAAACGCCTCGCAATGACAGAATTACCGAGCTTTTGGAAAAGACCAAAACAAGACCGTTCATATATGCTAAGATCCAAGTTCTCAAGTATCATCTGGAAGGAATTGGATGCCGAGCTTAAGAAACATCAAATCTGGATCATACTCCTTCTGGCCCTCTCTCTTCTCATTGTGTTGAGCGTCGATGTGGCTCAGCAGTTTGGTCTCCTCTCCTTTGGCTCAACTCTTTTGCTGTCTGCTCTATACATCACTCTCCTCCTTGTCTACCGGAAGGTGTTGTGGAGGTTCTTCGTCTGTTCTCGCCGTTATCTCCTTCTTGTTCCTTTGGTGCTTCTTGTTTTTCCGTTGGCCACAAAATTGAGCGTGGAGATCGGCGCGCTCCGAGCGAGCCGCCACTGGGAAACCCTCTCCCGATCGTACGTCCAAAAAGACGCCGAGACGATCCAGCGCAGATTTCGGGAATTTTTGAGATCATCCGTCCGGATGGCCGAAGCTGTGGCCGGCGACTATCCTCTACGGCAAGCCCTCGGCGACCCAAATGTCGAAAACCGAGCTGCCATCTTTACAATCCTGTCTGAAGTTGACCCCGAATTTGGGGGGGACTACGGTCTGGAGGTCTTTGACATCAGGGGGCAGAGCGTCGCCTGGGCGGGTGTCACCTTCCCTCCGCAGCCCCCTCTTGGGGGAAAGATTGGCCGTAAAGGGCCGGCTGTTTCCGTCGTCACGGGGCAGATCTTCACCATTCTGTGCAGCGCAGCGACCATTCTTGACACAAAGGGCGAACACCCCTTGGGAACGATGTACCTCTATCGGCCGTTGCACGTCAATGTTCCCATTCATACAAAATTTTTGAGGGGCAGCAGTTTTGCCGAGGACGTCTCCTCAGATGTGCGTCTTTCCTTCCGTCTCGATTTCAAACCGTCAAAGAGGGACAGCGATCTGGAGGGTTCCTCCGAGGAACATCCCTCAGTTCCCCTTTCAGACCTTCAGAATAGCCCTCTCGGTGCGGTCCTCTTCTCCCAGCCCACATATCAAAGTTATGTGCTCTCTCTCCATGAGAGAGCAGCCCGCATATCGGTCCTCTCCCTGGGCCTTATACTGCTGCTTCTGTTTGCTGAAATATTTCGAACCCTCTACCGGGTGGCGCTCCCCAAAACTGGGAACCATTTCAGGAGTCCGTTGGCCCTCTTCGCCGCAATGAGCTTTTCTCTGTGGCTGTGTCGGTATGCGTTTCTCGGCCTCGGTTTTCCGCAGCGTCTGGTTCATCTTTCCATTTTCGATCCGATCCATTATGCCTCCCCCTTCCTGTTCGGCCTCTCTCGCTCGACCGGCGAGCTCCTCATCACTCTGATGACGCTCGTGGCCAACGTTCTGCTGGCCTGGAGGCTCTCTCTGACCCACAGCCGACGAGAGGGAAGACCGGCCCGATCAGGAG
>JBHIER010000538.1:0-2383 GCA_046760705.1 bacterium | reverse complement strand
CTTTTCTGCCGTGCTCGATACGGCCATACTGGAGAACGAACTGATTATTCAGGGGCCCCAGGTCGGGGTGATTCGAATCGATCAGAAGATCCAGGTGGTCTCTGAACTTCGCCTTGAAGTCCCCCACCGACATCTTCTTTCTTGCCACGGCCTTTGAATCCGCCGCCATGTTCTTGGCGATCTTGGGGTCTCTGAGTTTGTAGATCTCCTTCAAGCCGGGAACATGCCTGCTCTCCCCTATACTCTTAAAAAGGGTCCCTCCATTTACAATCTCGTCTATCGCCTCGGAGAAGGGAATCACCTTCCACTTATTTGATCCTCGTGGACCATTCCTCTTAAGGACCTTTACAATCCTATAGGGGTCGTAGAGGCTCTGGACACCGGCCTGGCCCTTCGGGCAGGCAATTGCATCAATCTTCGCTGCCGTCCAGGGTGAGGATTTCTGCTCGAGATTGGGAATCATGTTCTGGGCAGAATAGGGGTTACCGTCCATCTTTACGGCCACGCCGTCAAGGACCTTAACCTTGATCGGACAGGCGTTGTGGCACTGGAGACACACGGAATAGATGACATTCTTTGCACTGGAAAGTGGATACTCACCGGGGGCCGCCGCCTCGGCGCTCCGTAAAAGGCCATACGCCTTTTCCACCCTGCTCATCAAGAGCGCCGAACCCCCAAGCAGAGCGCCGGTCTTCAAAAGTGCGCGCCGCGTGATTTCCACTTCAGGAAGGGAATCTATTAAATCTGCAACCTTACAGTTCTTCTCACGTTTTCTCATTCCTCTACCTCCTTACTGATGGCATACCTCGCATGTTACCGGTGTACTTGCTGAAATGGTTGCCCTGTCTTTATAGCCGATATAGTAAATGCGGGGCTTGGTTCCAAGGGATTCCTTAATTCTCCACACCTTCTCCCTCCGCATCAGTTCCGATACCAGAGACTTTGAGTCATCCCTGTCGCCGAAATACATCGCCCTCCCGAGACAGGTTGAGACACAGGCTGGGATCATCCCACTCTCCAGCCTGTGCACGCAGAAGGTACACTTTCGGATCGTTCCCTTTGTCTTCTTGCGACTGAGCTTTTTGCCGTATTCATAGAACTTCCTCGTTTCATACGCCTCAAGCGCAGGAGTGCCCTCGGTATAATAGCCGCCCTTGTCATCTACGATTGCGTAATAGGGACAGGCATTCTTTGCCGCATCCCTTGCCTTTGAACTCCGTACAAGTTTGTCATAATTGAAGACAACGATGCCATCGGCTCTCTTCTCAATTGTCCCGCTTTTTACCGTGTTGGCAGCCTCTATACATGGTGGATTTTCGCAGTGCTGACAATTGGCAGGCATAAAGAACCTGTCGAGGTTTGGATAGCTCTCGTGCTCGGTTTCAAATACCCACCTGTAGGACGTACCCGGCGGGCAGACGTTCTCCGCCATGCACGATACCGTACACGCCCGGTCGCCAACACATTTTCTCACATCAATGACCATCACCCATGATCTCTTTGACGGTGGTTTCTTTAAAGCCCGGCTTAGGTCTTCGTGCATTCTTACAATCTCAGTTAAAGCCATGTTAACCTCCTTTGTTCGTGTCTAGATACCCTCACAAATTCCGTAAGTCATTGAAGTTATGAATGTCTCTTGGCCAATTTCGGATCAAATCACCTCCCCTCCATAGTGTCCTTTAAATCACAGACTCCGTCACGGAAGCCGTTCACAAAATATGTCCAGGGTCTTGAAACCTCTAAGGGAATACCATGTAATGATCACGGTTTTCGGCTCAGGAGTATCAACGGGCAGATCCTTCAACTCCTTCGCTTTTGCACGTTTGCCAAGTCGAGTATGCTCAACTCGCCGATCTGACATGCCATCTCATAAACCGGGCAGGATTGACAATCCCCATCGCATTTCGGCAAGACCGCCTCTCCGCTGCTCCAGCAGGGTCTATCCGTAATAGAGGGAACCGTACACGTGCGGTAGAGGGCTGGATTACAACCTCTTATTTTCCAGCAGGGGAGGAAAGCCATCAGTCTTCTAATTCCCGCGAAATTCAAACCGCCTTCATGAATGAGGCGCCGGACGGTCTGAACGATCCTCAAATCGTTGACCGAATAGAGGCGGCGCTTCGTCGAGGTCCTGAAGGGGCAGATGAGGCCCTCTTTTTCGTAGAGGCGAAGACTGGGTACAGCGACTCCCACCTTCCGGGCTGCGACGCCAATGGAATAGATGGGCTCTGAATTCGAAATGCTGTTCATACGATCTATGAAAGGAAATCGATATCAAACTCTATAGTTAAACTATAGCAATGCCTGTGCCAGCACATCGATATGGGATAAACCTGAAAAAACAATAGGTTAGGGAATTCCGGAAGTGCTCTTCTCAACGGGA
>JBHIER010000537.1:0-2387 GCA_046760705.1 bacterium | reverse complement strand
ATGCCCACAGCGGCAGCGACCATTTCCCTTTCATGCAATACGGCTACAACATCGTCTACGGTTCGGAGGGCGATTTCAGCCCCCACTGGCACAGGGCCACCGACGTCATCGACAATATGGACATTCCCTATATGAGCGAGGTGGTCAAGATGGGTCTGGCCACCCTGGCCACAGTGGCCGGCCCTCCAGAGTCGTTCCCGGATCCTTTGATTGCCTTTGAGAGCTACGTGATGGACGATGACGATCAGGGAGGAAGTACCGGAAACGGAAACGGCCACTTTGATCCGGGTGAGACCGTTCAGATCTCCCTCTCCCTGCACAACTACGGCGACGCCCAGGCCGGCGATGTCACCGGTCGCCTCTTGACCAACGACCCCTACGTGACCATCCTGGACGACACCCAGTCTTTTGGGGATATTGCTCCTGGTGGCACCGGGACGAGCCAGGCTCAGTTTCGGTTCGTCATCTCAGAGGATTGCCCCAACGGGCGCTATTTGAACTTCTCTGTGGATGCAGATGCAGCGGGGGGGCTCCAGTGGACCACCTACTTTACGGTGCGCATCGAACAGCCTACCATTCTGTACAACACCTTCAGCTTTGAGGAGACGGTCGGTGACGGCGATGGTATTCTCGATCCTGGCGAGACGGTGAACCTGTCGATTCTCATAAGGAACGGTGGGTTGAGGGGTGGTTCAGGGATCACGGCTGAGCTTGAGACAGAGGACCCTGACATCACCATCACCGACGGTGAGGCCGTTTTCCCCGATATAGCCGTGGATGCGGTTGGCGCAAACAGCGGTGATCCTTTCACTTTCTCAGTGAGTGAAGGGGTGCCCCTTCACCCGGTCCTCTTCACAGTGCGCCTCTCCGAGGGGGAGGGCTATTATCGGACGGATTTCGCCTTTCGCCTGCTCATGGGCCAGGGGCGGGTGTTGGTTGTTGCCGATGACGGGGGAGCCGACAATGCAAAATATTATATTCAGGCGCTGAAATATATGGGGGTGATGTACGATCTCTTCGAGATTGAGGGAAGGGATAAGGTTCTGGCCGACAGTCTGTCCGATTATGGGGAGGTGATCTGGTTTACGGGAGCCACAGGAGTTGAGACATTGACCGACGAGGATCGGGTCGCCCTGGCCGACTACCTGGATGGTGGTGGCCATCTACTCCTTTCTGGGAGCTTAATTGGGTTTGATGTTGGTACGACTCCCTTTTTCCGGGACCACTTACATGCCCAGTATGTACACTTCTTCACCCATCTGCACCACCTTCGAGGAGTGGGGACCAATCCGATTGTGGGAGATATGAATATCGACCTGGCCGTTGAAGGAGAGAACCTGCAGACCTTCACCGGGGAGACCGATCCCCTCCCGCCGGCCTTCTCTCTTTTCAATTACGATCGTGGGACAGAGGAGGGGCCTGGTGACATTCGGTCCTCCGGGAGTGGGGCTCTGGCCTTTGAGAATGAGAGGTATAAGCTGGTCTATTTCTCTTTCGGCCTTGAGGGGGTGGAGCCGTTTAAGGCTCGGGTGGCCTTGTTGGGGAGCATCCTTGCCTGGTTCAACGCCCCTGCGGTATTGAGGGGCGACGTGAATGCGGACGGCCGAATCGACGTTCTCGATGTGGTCCTGGCGGTCAGAATTGGACTGGGAACGTATGAGCCCACCAGTGAGCAGTTCGAGAGAGCCGACATCAATTACGATGGCTCAGTAGACCTTTTGGATGTGATGGGTATTGTTCACCGAATTGTTCACGGGTCTGGTCAGTCGAGCCCGAAGTTTTGATGATCAGATAAGATCGCTTGATGTCTGCTCTATTGCTGTGGAAAGAGAGGCGATCGACATACGGAGAGGAATCGTGAGGGTTCACGACTAAGATGCTTCAGCTTTGAGGTTTGACATGTCCCTATCCAGTGAATTAAAGATCGGAGACAAGGTCAGAGTCGGAGAGAGGATAGGAGAAGTTATAAGACTTGATGACAGGGAAAAAACCGTCATCATCAAAGTCGCCTTTGAAGAAGGACCGGTGAGGGACTTTGTCAGCCCGCCTACTAAAATAGAGAAAATACTCTCTCCTCTTGAGAGGTTAGAAAATAGTACCCTCGATCCACTTTGTCGTTTTAATCTTCACTTTGAAGCACTGCGTCTCTCATTAGCCTATGCCCATGACCACCTTCTCTCCCTATCCTTCACCCGGACGAATCTTGAGCCCTATCAGGTGGAGGCTGTCTTCAAGACCCTGAATACATATAAGCACAGAATCCTTCTGGCCGACGATGTCGGTCTTGGTAAAACCATTGAGACTGGAATGATCCTCAAGGAGCTCTCTTTGAGAGGATTTGCCAGGAGGGTCCTGATCGTGGTCCCTGCTCCGCTCCGCTTCCAATG
>JBHIER010000536.1:0-2393 GCA_046760705.1 bacterium | reverse complement strand
ATATTACCTTCTTTTCAATGCCCAGGTTGCGAGCCAGATTTCGCAGTTCTTCAACCTTGACCTCGACCTCCTCACCAGATACAAGGAAAGATGTCTCGGGATGGGACCGAAGAACCCGGGCAGCAGCTTGGAGAAAGGTACGGTGTCCCTTACCGGGAGAGAGACGGGCCACTATGCCGACCATCGAAATCTTCTCGTCGATATTGAGCTTCCGGCGCAAAGGAGCCCCCTTCCATGAAGGATGAAAAGACCTCACATCAACCCCGCTGGGAATGGTGACCACCTTCTCGGAGCTCAGAGAAAAGGGGAAGAACCCGTTGGCGCGCATGAAATCGCCTGGGATGATGATCCGCTCCGTCCACTGCTGGTGAAGGATTCGATTGAAGAGATTGTTCTTCGGAGGGCGTACATCTCCCCGAGTGCGGACGACTGGTACGGGCCGGCCGGCCTGGCGTGACGCCAATGCGCCGAACACGTGCCCCTCGGCCCGGTGGGCGTTGATGAGATCGATCCGCTCTCGATCCAAAAGCTGCCTCAACCTCTTCAGGCTCCGCCCCAAAAGGACGGGGTTAAAGCCAGTCAGATGCAACGAATCTTCCGTTCGCAGCCCAAGCCCTTTGGCCCGCTCCATGGCCGGGCTGTTCTTCATGCCGGCCACGATGACCGCGTGGCCCCGGCGGGCCAGCCCCTCCGAAAGGCTGACGGCGTAATAGGCGCAAGCATTCCACCAGGGGACATTAATGAGTTGCAATATACGGACAGGTCTCATCTCAACACACCGCCTGCAAAAGGCGACCGAGCTTAGGGACTCTCTGAAACAACTCCACCACAGCCCCTTTGACATCCTCCACCGTGACCGCCTCGAGACACTTCAAATCCGAGCACGATGTTCGGTCACAGCGCGCACAGCCACTTTCCCTCTTCACTGCGATGTGCTCTCTCGTTGAGGGAGTCCAGCTCACCGGACTGCTCGGTCCGTGGACGGTGATCGTCGGGGTCCCCAGCGCCACACCAATATGTTTTGTCCCGTTATCATTGCTGATCAAAAAGGCGCAGCGCTCCAAGAGGGCCCCCAACTCTTTCACAGTCGGGGTCTGTGGCGATACGATCGGTTCTTGCTCCATCAGAGTCCGGATCTCATCGACCACCCCCCGCTCCCCTGGGCCCCACAGCAGAAGAACCCTCGCCCCACGGGCTGTGATGAGCCAGTCCCCGAGCTGGGCAAAGCGGCTCAATCCCCACCGCTTGTATGGCCGCCTACTCGTAGGAGAGATGGCCACCAATAGGTCGCCTTCCGTGATCCCTGCCCTCCTCATAAACCGTTCTGCAAAAAGCCGCGACTCCTGAGGGACAAAAAAGTCGAGTCCGTGATCTTTGCCGTTGATGCCAACAGCTTTGAGGGCGTCCATCTTAAAATCGACAGCATATTTGGGTCGCATGTCGCGCTTGACCACATGGGTGTAAAAATATTTACGCACTCGGAAATCGTATCCAACCCGTACCGGCGCCCCGCTGCAAGAGGCGATCAAAGCACTCCTCGGGTTTCCCAAGAAATCGAACACGAGATCGAATCGCTTCCCTCTGATCTTCCGAAACATATCTATCATATAGAAAAGATTGCCGTATCGTTCTCGGTCGAGAACAAGAATCTCGTCCAAGTAAGGGTTGCCGGTCAGCACATGATAGGACGACTTTTCAACCAAAAAAACTATGTGACTCCTGACAAAATGCGCCCGAAGGGCTCTGATCACCGGGGTGGTCATAAGGACATCCCCCATCTGTCGGAGTTGGATGATCAGTATCCTGTCGGCGGAGATGGCCATATTTCAAACTGTAGGTCCGGCTTTCTGAAAGAGGGCCGGCTGTCGGTTTATTCGCACCCCACTAATCATCTTCATAAGGCAAGTTCTTTAAGACGTCTGATACACTGTAAATTCGAAATTCGAATACCGAAACTCGAAACAAATCCGAATCTCAAATGTCCAAAACTCCCGAACCTGTCAGAAGCAAGCTTCATTCGCCTTTCCTCACTATCGAACCGAAAATACTTGTGAGTTCCGTTGCTTCTTGCTCCAAATCCCTTCGCTCATGTTCCAGTTCCGCATCGCTTCCCGTATCTACCAACCTCAACCAATATCGACTTTCCTGAGCCTCTTTGCGACAGATCTTGATCCTCATCATGAAGTCCTTTTTACTGAGCGCTTCGTTGGCTTCGATGTAGTTCGCACCAACAGAACCAGACGCTTTGATCAGTTGTCTTGCATCCTCAATGTTTGCTATGCTCTTTGGTAGTCTCTTTACGAAGGCTCTAACGCGCTTTGCGAATCTAAGGGTACGATCTTCTAAATCGTATTGCTTCGGATTTTGTATTTCGTTCATTTGAATTTGTTTCG
>JBHIER010000535.1:0-2394 GCA_046760705.1 bacterium | reverse complement strand
CCTGCAGACCAATAATAGCATGATAAGTGGTGTCAAGGCTTTCCCTTACCCAGTGAAAAGCTTTTCTTACAAGCCAGTATTCAGCGGAAGGGTAAGATAGAAGCAAGTTAGCTATACTTGGAACCCTATGAATAACTGGTCGCCTTTCTCGAGTTACTGTGGCTGCTGACTCAGCCGTGGTGAGTAACGCCACAGATTTGTACCACCTATATACAAAGAAAACAAAAGCTAACAAAGAAATTAAAAGTGCTGCCTCTATCATTTTTCTTTTTCTTTGTTAAGGCTTAATTTTACTGTCAATCTCATGCAAGGCCACTAAGAGGCCATTACGAGTATTTTCAAGAAGCAACGGGAATTGGGCAACGGAATGGAGTATTTCCTCAGCAGACATTGATAAAGGGCTTATCAAATTTTGTATTTGCGATTGTTCCTCTTCAGATTCCCTCTGTATTACATCTACAAGCGATAAGTATTGTTTATTCGACAGAAAAGCTGCAAAACAGAAAAAGAAAAATGCAACCCAAAAACCGGTCAGAAGTGCAAATTTACTGAAAATGCTGTTCCGGATAATTGCAACCAAAATAATTGCCAGAGAGATTGCTATCCCCCCTGAAACCAAAAAACAAACTTTCCATTCATCCCTCATAACATTTGCTCCAAAAGTAAAAGCGTTGCCGAGGAGACTTTCGTCTTTCCTCAGCAACGCGGCCATGGAAACAAACCTTTTTATTTGCTACTGCTTAAATGTTTCAATCGGAATCGCTCGGATCTCCCCCTGAAACACAGAAGAGATACCCCGCCTTTGATTGAGGCTATTCTGGCCGCTCCAGGTTAGCGGCCAGAATAGCCATAGTAGGTCTCATTTATTTCAAGAGCAGCATCTTCTTTGTCTGGACAAAGCCTCCGGCTTGGAGCCGATAGAAATAGACACCGCTGGTCGGCACGCCATTCCCTGATTTGTCGTTGCCATTCCAGTGTACGATCCAATGCCCTCCTTCCTGCACCCCATCCACCAACGTAATCACATGTTGCCCTAATAGGTTATACACATCCAATCGCACATAGGTGGCCTCAGGCAACCCATACCCGATCTCAGTATCGGGATTGAAGGGATTGGGATGGTTCTGCTCCAGGACAAAAGTCGATGGGACTTGAATACCGACAGCAATGTGTCCATTTTTCACCACTGCGCCGCTCAAATCTTCCATCAGATCGCCAGCGGCAAATTCCCCAACGCCACGCTCAACCCCATCTTTCACCCTGAAGAGAAGTTTGGCAATAATTGCCGGAGACTCAGATTGAATCGGCTCAGCGTGAAACCCACCCAGAGCAATCGTTCCGGGCGACACCTCACGCCCATCAAGGATTGTCCAATCTTCGGTCAAAGATGCCTTGCTCACGCCCTGAAATGTCAACAACTCTGCAGGATATGCCACCGTCATGGCAAAGGCCTTCAGGTCACGGGGCATCTCCACAAGGATGGGCACCTCTATTCTCTGCCCAGGTTGCCCCCGAACATGTCCAATCTCCAGAGCATACGGATGAGTCGGCGGTGACCATCTTGCAGCCAATCCTGTCCCATCAAAATCCTCACAAGGGGGAATGGGCTCCCTGAATAGCCAGTATATGAAGAGCATATAGGCGTCATGCATAGAGATGATGCCGTCGCAGTTCACATCTGCCCTCTGCCCAGCCCCCGGAACGTCACAGGGCTGTATGAAACGCTCGAGAATGATTTTCCAGAAGATACATTCCACATCATGGAAAGTGATCTCGCCGTCGCAATTCACATCTCCAGGTTCACACTGACATGCATCACCGCAAGAGGGGTCTTCATCGTACGGAGGATTTGGACAATCGCCGTCGGAATCGGCCTGCTCGGGATTCCACACCTCCCAACAGTTGTCACAGACATTGCCGACACCATCTTCATCGAAATCGTCCTGATCGCCATTCCAATGGTCAGGGCAGTTGTCGCAGGCATCGCCCACACCGTCGTGGTCGCTATCGTCCTGATCGGGATTGGAATCCCAGGGGCAGTTGTCGCACACATCGCCTAAGCCGTCCAGGTCACTATCGTTCTGATCGGGATTATGATCCCCAGGACAGTTGTCATCACTGTCACAAACCCCATCGTGATCTGCATCGCCATCAGGATCGTTCGGACACGGATCACACGCATCACCCATACCATCCTCATCCCCATCGGCCTGATCAGGATTGTAGTGGTCTGGACAGTTGTCACACGCATCACCCACGCCGTCAGGACACCCATTCAGCACACCGTCAGCTCTACCCTTGCCTCCACCATCAGGGCAATTCACATAGTCACCATCGGCCTGATCAGGATTGGCATCATACGGGCAGTTGTCTACATCGCCGCAGACCCCATCC
>JBHIER010000534.1:0-2401 GCA_046760705.1 bacterium | reverse complement strand
ATCACGTTCTCCAGCTCCCGCACGTTTCCCGGCCAATCATACTCCGCCAGAACCTTCATGGCCCTCTCGTTGATGGTGAAGGACCTCTCATTACCGTATTTATTCAAAAAATGATCGACCAGAAGGGCAATATCCTCCTTTCGCTCCCTCAGCGGAGGGAGAAGGATGGGCACGACGCTCAACCGGTAATAGAGATCCTCGCGGAACCTCTCCTCTCTGATCAGTTTCTCCAGGTCCTTGTTGGTGGCGGCGATGATTCTAACGTCCACCTTAATCGTCTCCGCTCCACCCACTCTCTCAAACTCCCGCTCCTGCAAAAATCGCAATAGTTTGGCCTGAAGGTCAGCTCTCAGATCACCCACTTCATCGAGAAATATGGTCCCACCGTGGGCCAATTCGAACCTGCCCTTCTTATCTTTGAGCGCTCCGGTGAAGGCCCCTTTAACGTAACCGAACAATTCGCTCTCCATCAAATTGGCCGGGATGGAGGCACAGTTGACAGGAACAAAACGCTTTTTGCGGCGGGGGCTGTTATAATGTATGGCCCGAGCCACTAATTCTTTACCTGTCCCGCTCTCACCCAGGATGAGCACTGTGGCCTCGCTCTGAGCCACCCGGCCAGCCAGCCTGAACACCTCCTCCATGACCGCGCTTCGCCCGATGATGTTATCAAACTGGTATCTCTCCGTCAGTTCGGTCTGCAACTGAATGTTCTCGGTGATCAGACTCTTTAGCTTGAGGGCCTTCTCTATTGCGAACCGCAACTGCTGACGACTGAAAGGTTTGGTGATGTAGTCATCGGCCCCTAAATGGCAGGCTTCCACAGCGTTCTCGATCGTCCCGTAGGCGGTGATCAAGATGACGATCGCCTCTCGGTTGAGACGCTTCACCTCTTTCAGAACTTCCAGGCCATCGAGCTCCGGCATCTGAATGTCGGTCAAAACAATGTCAAAACCATCCTTTTTGAAGAGATCTATACCCCTCTGGCCGTCAGAAGCTGTCGTCACCCGGTGTCCATCTTCGGTCAATTGGTGCTCCAATATTCTGCTCAGACTTTCGTCGTCATCGATGACCAGGATCTTTTTCCCCCTCACCCCTTTGGACCTCCCGTCTTAATTTGGATGCCTAAAGTTTCGCCTGGGGCAGGGGAAAACCCCTGCCCCAGGGGGACGTGCCCGGCCTTGGACCCTATTCCTTCATATACTTCTCCGGCGTCTTGGTGAACTTCTCCTTACACTCATCGGAGCAAAAGTGATAGGTTTTGCCCTTGTACTCGGTCGTCTTCGCCTCCTGAGTAGAGATTTTCATCCCACAGACCGGATCGGAAAGCATGGTCCCTTCCATCTTCATCTCCGAATGGCCACGCGTCTCCAACTTCATCGGCGACTTTCCGATATACTTTTTCGGTTCCTTTTCAAATTTGCCCTTGTCCTCATCGCAGCAGAAGTAGTAGACGACACCATTATATTCACTGTAGGGAGCAGTGAGCTTACTGACCTGGCCGCCCATCACCAGACAAGTAGCAGTGAGAAACTTCGCCGGATTTTTGAGAAAAGCCTCTTTGGCTGCCTCCGAAGCAAAGTACAAGGTATAGGACGCCGGAGCTTCACTCCTTTTCATGACCTTGTTCGTCACAGGACAGACGGCCTGGTCGCTCTCTGTCTTCTTCATTGAGCCGGGCTCATGTTGGCCGTGTTCGTGCTCCATCTGAGCTTTGACACTCAATCCAAAAAGAGTACAAGCAAAAACAAGGAGTGTGGATACAACAAAAATGCGTTTCATTTCTCTTTCCTCCCTCTTAATAGGATTCCATTTCAAAATCGAACATCTCCATCAACTGCGGCCAAATTCTTGCCTTTACATGGCGATCCTCCTTTCGCTATTCGTGACCAATATCTTCTTCGGGAGGTGGGCCCTCATCAGTCTCTCTCTTCACCTCCTTTCCTTTCCACAGCATATAGATGGCCGGATAGACCAGAAGCTCCATGATGAAGGAGGTGAAGATGCCGCCGACCATGGGCGCGGCGATCCGTTTCATGACGTCCGCTCCTGTCGCCCCGGATCCGGCCCACATGATGGGCAGCAGACCCATGAAGGTGGTCCCGACGGTCATCATCTTCGGCCGGATACGTTTGACAGCACCATGCATGACCGCCTCCTTCAGATGGGCTAAAGTGCGCATCCGCCCCTCGTGTCTCATCCGGTTATAGGCCATATCTAAGTAGAGGAGCATGATCACACCCGTCTCGGCGTCGACGCCGGCTAAAGCGATGAGGCCCACCCACACGGCGATGCTCATGTTGTAGCCCAATAGATAGAGGAGCCACACCGCCCCAATCAGTGAAAAGGGCACCGCCAGAAGGACAATGCCGGTCTTCACGATTGATCGCGTAGTGAAATA
>JBHIER010000533.1:0-2417 GCA_046760705.1 bacterium | reverse complement strand
ACCTGCCGGGCTGTGCTCAAGCCGGCCCAGTCCAACAGGTACGGCACTTGCCACCTCAGGCTCACCTGCCACTCCCTGTCAGGAGCCGCCCAGGGAGTAACATCGACGATCTGAGTGGCCATATTCTGTCTGAACATGACCGCTGCCGTTATCTCCTTCACATCTCCCTCTGCCGGCCCCACCAGAATTTTGCCCTTGGTGTCGTAGGCGTATAGTGGTTCCGGCCTCTGGCTGCTCAAGACAAGCACGGCCTTTCCCAGCTTCTTTCTCTTCTGTATTGGCCCAAATCTCAAGGTGAGCACATCGCCCTCACCGCCCTCAAAGAAGACGTAGTCTTTGGCTTCGAGAACTGCCGTTTGATTCACCCCTCGTCCGTCGGTGGCGGCAAGAGGAGGCTTTGGGTTGCCATAAGTGAGGATCTGACCATCCGGGGTGACACCGGCTTCTGCAGCCGGGTCGTGATCGACAACCACCAGCCCCACCTGATCCAGCCAGGAATGCTCCTGCTCAAACTCGCTTATCTGCAGCCGATATTTTCCTTTCTCCGGAACCAACAGCCCTCCCAACAAATAGTAGTCGGTCACATCCAGCTCGGTTCGAGTGCTATCCTCTGATGCGGGCAGCAGATTGTTCTCCTCCATCCACTCCTGTCCATCCCAGGTGTATAGGAAGGGGGTGACCGCTGCACTGTCACCCGGGCCAACAACGTGAGGAAAGGTGGGCGAGGCCACCACAAAATCGCTGTGATTTGAAGTCACACTCTGTACGGTCAAGTCCGACGTGCCGACGTTGGAGAGGGTCAGAATCCAGCTCTCAGAGCTGTCCACCACCACAGTTCCAAAATCATGATCTGTCGTTGATACCGCAATGTCAGGCACAACGCCCCGACCGCTCAGAGATATGTTGACCACTCCCTCATCAGGATCGTCGCTGAACACGGTCAGACCGGCCGTCTTCACACCTGCAGGGGACGGAGTAAAAACAACCTCCGCAGAGACGGAATCAGCGGGAGCGATTGTCTGAGGAAAAGTGGGGGAGGCCACAATGAAGTTGGGATGGTCCGAAGTGACGCTGTCCACAGTCAAATCCGCATCACCCGCATTGTAGACTATCAACATCCATAAGGAAGAGCTGTCCGCCAACACGTCCCCGAAGTCCTGGCTATTGGAAGAAACGGCAATGCCAGGAACCAGGCCAACGCCGCTCACAGAAACATATTTCGTCCCCTCATCAGGATCGATGCTGGTGATGGTCAGAGTCCCCGATTTTGTCCCCATCGAGGACGGAGTGAATCTGCCCGTTACCACGAAGTGACCATCGGCAGGTACCATTTTTGGAAAAGTAGGAGACGTGATCACAAAATCCCCGTGGTTGGAAATGATGTTATTGACCGTCAAATCGGCACACCCATTATTGGTAACCGTAAATGTCCAGTTGGTGGATTCTCCCACCCTTACGTTACCAAAACTGTGGCTCCTGGCTGAAAGACTGACCTCGGGTGCCGATTCTGTCGTAAAACTCCACACCGGCCCTTCGGTCGAGAGACCGGAATTGTCCGTGGCAATTACCTTCCAGAAATATCGAGTACAGTAACTCAAAGTTCCCGGATCGTAAGTCGCATTCTCACCTGTGTACACCAGCACATCCGCCGTAGAATCATTGGCTGCAAGGTAGACATCGTAGGTCACCACATCCCCACTGTCGCAATCCCCACCACCCCAGCTCACATCCACAGTGACAGATTGATTGGTAGCACTATCTGAAGGAGACGGGTTAAAAGGTATAGTGGGAGCATCCTTGACGATCGGAGTGACATAGTTCCCTTGCGAATCCATCAGATAAACGGTCGTTAAACACATGTTGCCTGGTCCATCGGCGGGTAAAAAGACTATAGGACCGTCTCCAGGGGCGATTGAATTCCATGCAACGGCAAAAATTAGAATTCTAATCTCATTCGAATCGGGTATAATATTAAAGCAACGGACAAAATTAAACTTCATTGCTATTTTAGAGGATAATCCTGCTCAAAACAAGGAGATTTTTTGAAAAACTGGCCTAATTTATGGTGTTTGTAGAAAAAATCACATCTGATTGTCCTTACTCTTTTAAAGATTTTGGAAGGAGATCACTTCAATGCCCTAAATTAATAGGTTTAGGCATAGTTCCCCCTTGCTCTTTGAAATCTATAGTATTTAGGTCTAAGCTAAGGACTGCAGGGGGCTTCTCATAAGATGTTTTTTCCCAAGCTTTACGGCAGCATAGGCAAACATATTTAAGGCCAAGATCAATCGATCTATATGAGCCTGTAAGGCGTTCTTCCCCCGATTCCAGAATCTCTCAAAAGGAAGACATCGCTTAACCCTTGAGATTGTTCTTTCTATGGAAGACCTTAATCTACGCTCTTTCTTGTTACTCTT
>JBHIER010000532.1:0-2426 GCA_046760705.1 bacterium | reverse complement strand
CTTCGAGGCGCCGGTGAACCTGGCTTATTCGGCGCGCAACCGCTCGGCGGCCTGTTGCTTTGTTTCTCCTTCAACCGCACTCTCTGCCTCCCTGAGTAATTTTGTATCAATACGTTTTGTCACTTCATGTTTATCTGTGTTCTGTAAGTCAGGGAGAACGCTACCTGCTGCAATATGCTCGTACACGAGCTTGGAGAGATCTGTATTATCACAGACAGCAATGAGGGCGGGCGGCACAACTGAGCCTGCTTTTTTGAAGGCTTTGAATGTCTTTTTCCACTCCGAGGCGAGCATAGCCAGTGCCCCTTCTGCTTCCCGCAGTACTGACTCAGGTTTGGCCCGGCGGCGGGCCGTCTGCCGCTCGGAAGCAGGTAACTGCTTATTAATATGCTCCCACAAACGGAAATATTTCGGTATGAGGGCGCCAGTGTTGTCATCCACGGGCACGCGGGGAATCTTCACAATACCGCATTCAATCGCATCCACCAATCCAAAATCTGAGACGATCCAAGGAAACGGGGCCCCTTCATCATATCCACTGCCCTTGATGTAAAAGGGCGTCGCTGAGAAGTCGGCGCAGAAATTGATTCCGCGCACTGCATTGATCCTGTCCAATCCGCTCACCCACACCGTTGCTGTCCGAAATTCCTCCTCCAATTGCTCCCGTTCTTCACGGCGCAAGTATTTGATCTCCTTAGGTGAAGGAGGTTGGACGGGTCGATAGGCATGATGGGCTTCATCGTTAATGACAAGTAAATTCTGCTTGTTACCCAAACTTTTCAGTACACGATTGCAGAGGGCTCGATCACTTTCAGGCCCTCGCTGCCTGACGGATCGCGAGCGTGAATCGTCCAAAGGTTGGAGGAGATGCCAGTTTGTGATAACATATTTCCCCTGATGCAACTTCTCCATCATTGAACGAGGGAGTAGATCGAAGGTGTCGTAATAATTGTCTTCATTCCATGGCAAGAGCACCTGAAGCCTTTCCCGGATAGTGATGTTGGGGCAGAGGATGAGTACTGCATCGGAGAAACGTCGGTCCTGTGGATTGGTAAGTTTGTTCAACGCCTGCCACGCGATAATCATGCCCATGACGACCGTCTTTCCGCTGCCCGTCGCCATTTTGAGTGCATATCGAGTCAGGGCCTTGTACTGTTTGGCCTGGCTTTCAGGATCGTTGGGTTTGTCCGTATCAATGACAATGCCTTGCCTCTCGGCTGTTCGTGTTTCGACCAGCCAGATCAAGGTCTCGGCGGCTTCGCGCTGACAGAAGAAGAGTTTGCGTTCTCTTTCAGGGTCGTTCCAGTAATTGAGAAGTTGCCGCGTTACGGCTGTTACACCGGGGTAGCTTTTATTCCGCCAGCTTTTGACTCTATCGCGTATGGAATTGACCATATCCAGTGGAACAAACTCCTCTTCAAACATGGAGACCTGTGCATCCCGTGTACGAGGTCTCAAGTAGTAGCCCGCTGGGCGCCGTCCCTCAGACAGAATAGGTTGTCCTTCTTTGTATTCCCAGTATCGGGTAGGTTCACCAAAGGGGCTGTTGAGGATAGGGTTGTCAACAAGCATAGCTTTCTCTAAGGTAAGAATTTTTTCTCTTTGACTCAATCACTGGCACCGCTTCTTTCCTCGGAGTGTTATGCTGGTACTACTTCCGCCGGAGTTTTCCTCCCCCGCTCGGTCCGGTCAAAGTCGCTATCGAAACTGACCAGGGTAAGGTTGTACTTTTCAGCAGTGACATACTGATACGCATCGTCGAAGTCAAGATTGAATCTCTGGGCTGCATCAATAACAGACTCCATATCTTCTACAGACAGAGATGTGAGCATCGTTCCAGAACGGGTGATCATGTCATTCAAGAATTGCTGAAAAGTGAGGTGCTGGTTCCGACGGAATAGAATAAGCCCTATGGAGTGGAGAGAGAAGTCGGATATAAAAAAATCATGATCCTCGGTCTTTGCCAGAAGAGCCCGTGCTTCCTTGGCCTTTGCTTGCTCCAAGATCACCTCGAGGATTATGTTGGTGTCTATGAGCAACCTCATTTTTCTCCAATCCTCCACTCTGATATCTTATGCTGGAGTTCCACCGACGTGTATTGATCTCGCAAATCCTTGAGTGCTCCAGCCCAATCAAAATTTGGTTTTCCTCGGGGTTGCCTCAATCGTCTCTCCGTCAGGAAATCAATGAAGTCCACCACCTCCCGCTGAAGTTCTGGAGGCAACTCCTTAATTCGTTCTTCAATACTTTTCACAGTTACACCTCCTTCATGCTCTCATATTTTAGTTTTGCCAATGGCAGTACTCTGATTACTTCGTTTCCCCTAAAATCGATTACCTTGACAGCTATTCGCTCGTGCTCACCGGTTTTGAAAGGAAACGATGTTGTGCCGCGCATTTGGTCGAAGGCTTCGGTATCAATCTGTG
>JBHIER010000531.1:0-2427 GCA_046760705.1 bacterium | reverse complement strand
CTGAGCGCCAACGGTAGCGTTCTCGGAGATAGAATAGAGACGTTGGCCATTGGCCAGGTCTTTGGCGACCTGGCTGAAAAGATTCCTGTCTGCGCCATCAAGTCGAAGATTGGCGAATGCTACGGAGCATCTGGAGTGTTTCAGGTCGCCGCAGCCGTATTGTCCATGGATCATGATCTTGTGCCAGGGATCGCCAACTTTCAAGAGGGAGATGCTGACTCACCCTTAGGTGGTGTGAGCGGGCAAAACAGGTTGTGTGAATGTAACGCAGTGCTGATCAATTCCTTTGACGGCCGACACAACAACTCCTCTCTGGTGGTCAAGAGATATTCTCCATGAGGCTTGTGGTAAGATGCTCAATTCTGAAGAATTGAAACGATATCTGCCGCAGCGGTTTCCGATGATGATGGTCGATCGGGTCCTGGATTTCGAAAAAGGCAAGAGTCTGAAGGGGTTGAAGAATGTGAGCGCCAACGAGATATACTTTCTCGGCCATTTTCCTCAGCAGGCCATCATGCCCGGTGCTTTTGTCCTGGAAGGGCTGGCCCAATGCTCGGTGATTCTGTTTCAACTCACGTACGGGGTGATGGCTGATGACGAAGTGCCGGTTTTCGGTTCGGTCAAAGCCAGATTTCTACACCCGGTCTTCCCAGGCGACCAACTGATATATGAAGTCGAGGCCACGAAGTTGACCTCCTCTGCCGGGATATTTGAAGGAATGGCAAAAGTGAATAATAAAGCGGTGGCCAAGTGTCAATTGTCTATGGGAAAGCAATCTATTGGTGATCTAAACTGACACTAGGGCAAATTTGGTTCTTCTGTCATTCCCGCGTATGCGGGAATCTCCTTGAATTTTCAACAGGTGATGAGGTCTCAAAGTAGGACGAGATTCTAAGGGGGCGGAGAGAGGCAAGAGGTTATTTCGAATGTCATTTCGAGGTAAAACGGCCATAATTACGGGAGGGTCCAGAGGTATAGGCAGAGCCATTGCGCTCCAATTGGGGAGAAATGGTTGTAACATAGCCTTCAACTATCTCAAAAATGAAGGCCTGGCAAGATCCCTGAAGGAGAAGATTGAAAACCTGGGTAGTACGGCATTAGCCTTTCAATTGGATGTGGGTGACTTTTCCGGGGTTAAAGCCATGGTCAGAGAGGTAAAGGCGACTTTCGGTGGGGTAGATTTTCTGGTTAACAACGCCGGCATTTTGCAGGATAAAGCACTTTACACCATGGCCGAGAGCGATTGGGATGTGGTCATAAGAACCAATCTCAAAGGGGTGTTCAACTTTACCCGCTCAGTCATCACCGATTTAATGAAACAGGGGCGCGGACGGGTGTTAAATATCACCTCGGTAAGTGGCCTGCGGGGAATAGCCGGGCAGACCAATTACGCCGCTTCCAAGGCCGGGATTGTGGGCTTCACCAAAGCCCTGGCCAGGGAGGCTGGCAAATTTAACATCACCGTCAATGCTATTGCTCCGGGTTATATTGAGACCAATATGCTCGAAACCGTCCCGGGGGGACAAAGAAAAAAATTGCTCTCCTCCATCCCTCTGGGACGGTTCGGGCGAGACGATGAGGTGGCCAAACTGGCCGCTTTTCTCCTGTCCGACGAGGCGGGATATATCACCGGACAGGTGATCACCATCGACGGTGGGCTCAGTGTGTAAGTGAGTTAGGTGCAAGGGAGGTGTCTAAGAAATGAAGAAGGTTCTCATAATAGATGATGAGGAGATGGTGAGGAGAACTCTCAAGAATAAGTTCCCATCTAATGAGTACGAGGTATTTGAGGCAAAAAGTGTAGATGAGGCATTTGGTGTTCTGGTTTCAGAACCGGTTATTGATGTCGTAATTGTTGACCTTCGACTTGAGCAGACAGACGAGGAAGGTAGGGAAACCGGTCTTAGGGCTATTCAACCAAGTATGGTAAGGAGGATTTGTGAAAGTAAGCGTCGATTAACTCCAACACCGATAGTCATTGTCCTTACCGCCTATCCCAACATTTCCAGTTGTAAGAAGGCAATGAAAGAGGGGGCATACGATTATTTGGATAAGAATGATCCAAATGTCTATAATAAACTTGTGAATAGTATTGAGCAAGGATTGAAGGAAAGAGGAATTACTTCAGAGGAGTATAAAGAAAGGAAATGGCTTGAAGAACACTTTGATGAAGTGGTAAGCAAATACAAGGGTAAGCGGATTGCTATCTATAAAGAAGAGGTAATAGCAGCAGGAGAAACCATAGATGAACTTAACAAAGAACTTACAAAAATTCTATTGGCAGATCCCCAGATTAAACCATTTCTCGTATCTATTCCAAAACTCAATATTACTCCTGGGGAGGGGATAAAATGAGTATAAGTTTAGGTAATGGTCCAATGATCTTAAAGAGTATCCATCGCGACAGGAACGAAAAGAGATAGCCAA
>JBHIER010000530.1:0-2440 GCA_046760705.1 bacterium | reverse complement strand
TGTAATCGCCTTGGGCCGCAGTGACCACGATCATCTCTTGATCGCCTCCACCATCTATATCCACAACTGTGGGGCTATAGGCGTCCGTAAGTGCATCCATATTGAGAGGAAATCCCGACGACATAGGCGCTGGTTGAATATCCAAGGCGTATGTGTAAGAAGTCTCGTTGCCGACGCTGTCCACCGCCGTCACGTAATATCGGTAGACTGTTCCGTTACTGAGTCCTGTATCGAGATATTTCGTCTCGGTTGTTGAATCTATGATAGCAAAATCTCGATACAGGTTAAACATCTTTAAGTCTGCCGGGGCTAGATAACCCCGCCAATCCAGCTCAGCCTCCTGATCCATGGACAGGCCTCTAAACCGAACTTCAGGTGGGAAATAGACCCCTGGCACGGCGGTCACCTCATCAGCATACCCGCTCTCAATGCCAATAGTGTCATAAGCGGTTATAGCCAAATAATAAGTCAGACCGTTGGCCAGACCGGAGAGAACGAGACCTGAATCAGCAGCAGAATCTATAACGATGGGAGAAACCCCCTGATTGGCGTCGGTGCCCTCATAGGGAGACCCGGAACTATCGGAATCGTAGTATATTTTATAGCCCGCCGTGGCTCCAGGCGGATTGGGAGTCCACATTAAGTAGATCCTATTTTCCTGAGGTTCGGCAACCAGATCAAGAGGCGGTAAAACCCCACTGCCAGCCCAAAAGGTGGCGGCGTTGTTTAAGTTTATAGTGACAGATACCAGATCGGTGACAGCTATGTCCACAAAATACTCTCTCATCGCCGTGGTCACATACCAAGAGTTACCGTAGAGACTGTCTGCTGCCCCTCCATCGCTGTGTTGGCCGTCGTCATAAAGCATCAGCGAGTCTATCACCATCTCATCCGGGCTCTCAAAAGTGGCCATAACCAGGGCGATGCCATCGGGATCGTAGGCCCTTAAAGTCACGGTTACTTTGCTGGTATCCACAGAAATCTGCTCGACAACAGCGGAGACCTCTTCTACCCTCGGATGTAATGGGATGAAATTATTCTCGTACAGAGCCTGGGCCAGAGAGCTGTTGGCAAAGAGATCTTCTTCATCGTCACCCATGATTAGCGCAAAAGCGAATGTAGTGGTCTCACCGGCAGCTAAGTTAAATGGGCCAGAGCTCATGAGACAGACACAGTCAAGGCCGTCTGGATAATCTCTTTGAATAGCCTCCCAGGAATCGAGATGAGGATTAAGGTTCCCCTCTAAATCTTCATGAAAATAGGCGGCCCATTCCTCCCACTCTAAGTCAGTAGTATCGCCGGAGAGAACCTTGTACTGGATCAGTTCCTGCCTCTCTGGAATGACCACACCGGGACGGTTCTCCCACTCGAACCAGTGCCAATCGGTCAATCCCAATTGGTTACCCTCCTGATCCTTAGGAGTCTCCAACAACTTCACTCCGCAATAAACCTGATACGCCTCGGGATCTGTTGTTGGCCAGTCTCCCGTTCCCCATCTGTAGTCAAAGATGTAGGCCATATTCTGTTCTCTATTGAAGGCCATCCAGTCAAAGCGGTCATTAATGATGCCGCTTTCATCGTACTCGGGTACATCCGCATCATAGTAGAAACCGACGTACATACCATAATAGTCACGTTGGCTGAGGTTGATGAGCTTCATCGGGAAGCATAAGAAATCATCGTAGGGACTGTCGTAGGAGTACCCGGATATGTCAAGTTGAATGTCAAGGGGATACCCTTGATCAGGGCGATCATCCCGGTCAGCATATGGACCGTCGGTGATGATAAAGAATATATCTTTATCGGAGACAAAGACCCCTTCCATCTCCTGCCCTGTGTTGGGATCGACAGCCCATGGACCGGGCCAGAACCCGCTGCCGCCCTCATCCTTGGGCCACGATTCGGGAACCGTACTTGTGGCCATAACAGGCAAACTCGAAAGTGGTGCATCAGGATATAGCTGGCCAACGGTCACGTCCCCTGAGTGAAGTCGCCCCAGTGAGCCGGGCAAAGGCCCCCAATCCCAGGTGTGCGGCGAACCGAGCTGGGCCTCTGAGACTGTCGGCCCTGAGATGCCAGGCGGATTCCACGGTCCCTCCGGCACCCCAATCCAGATGTTGAGGTCGGCCATATAGCCGTATCCCTTGTAATACCCTGCTGGGAGCTCAGGGATGATGAAACCAGTCCACCCCCAGGTGGCAATCAATCCATTGTTGAAGACGGTGTTTTTAAGCTCACCGACATCGAGAATTCCAGCCGCCAGGTCTTCATCTTGAGAGAAGGTTGAACTACTCGAACTGGTATTCCTTGGCTGCGGTTGACTGAGTTCTTCCCGACCTTCCGTCTTTGCCACAAAGGCGAGGAGAAAAAAGATCGAGATGAGATACACAATTTTTGTGGTCTGTTTCATTTTTAGACAGTTCCTTTTTGAAAGTGTTTG
>JBHIER010000529.1:0-2452 GCA_046760705.1 bacterium | reverse complement strand
CCATCACCACGAGGGAATCCATCGAGCTCTCACGATACGCTGAGAAGGCCGGGGCTGACTGTGTCTCCGTCATAACCCCTTTTTTCATCAGCCCAGATCAACAAGAACTTCATGAGCACATCAAGGCTATCTGCCAATCCGTGAAGATTCCCGTCCTCTGTTACAACAATCCCGGTCGGACAGGCGGGGTGGCTTTAACCCCGACCACCCTCGCTCGGCTCGCAGAGGAGGTGCCGAATTTTGCGGGGATAAAAGACAGCTCCGGCGATCTCACCCAGGTGGCGGAGATGATCCGGCTCTGTCCACCCGATTTTAAGGTAATCATGGGGAGGGATAGCTTGATTTACGGGGCCCTCACCTACGGGGCAGCGGGCGCCATCGCCGCAACGGCAAACGTGGCGCCAAAACTGATTGTGGAGATATATCAGGCCTGCAGAGAAGGTGATTATGAGAGGGCTAAGGAATGCCAGCGTAAATTGGCGCCTTTGCGGAGTGCATTTGGGTTGGGAACATTCCCGGTGGTGGTGAAGGAGGCCTTGACCATGATGGGGTTACCAGGGGGTCGATGCAGAAAGCCGATACGGCCGTTGACCCAGGAGAAGAGGGCTCAATTGCGCGACATCCTCGTGGACATGGGAATTATCTCGAAGTGAACGGGTCCCCAAGAGGATTGTCGTCCAGGGAATAATTCTTTCCATATTTTAAAGGCCATAGCAAATTCGCTATGGCTTTTTTTTCAGATCGGTGATGAGGGTTGACTTAAAGCCTCTGGTCTTGATGAATTGCGTTTTAAACATAGAATAGGCAGACGTCACTTTAGGCTAAACCCTCCGTCCACCAAGAGAATCTGACCGGTGATGAAGGCGGCATCATCGGAGGCCAAAAATAGAATCGCCTTTGCGATGTCCCCCGGTTCCGCCAATCGCTTGAGGTACGACCCCTCTATCATGTTTCGCCTCACTTCTTCGGGCAATGATTTGGTCATTTCGGTATTTGTGTGTCCCGGAGCGACCGTATTAACATTGATATAAGGGGCCAGCTCTTTGGCCATGGTCTTCGTCAAATTGATCACCGCTCCCTTGGATGCGCAGTAATCCATAATCCCTTCCCGGCCGCAGTGGTCGATCCCGCGGATTGAGGAGATGTTGATAATCTTTCCCGACTTCTGCTCTACCATGTATCTCGCTGCGGCTTGGGCGCACAGGAATACCCCGATCAGGTTGATCCCCAGTGTTTTTGTCCAATCTTCGACGGTCTTTTCCAGAAAAGGCCTGGATATGGCGATCCCCGCATTGTTGACCAAAACATCGATGCACCCAAAGGCTTGGATGAACTCTTCCAACACCCTTTCAACCTGATCTTTCTTGGAGACATCTCCAATAAAGGTCTTGAACTCAAATCCCCTTTTCTTGGCTTTGGCTGCAATGTCTGTTAAACCCTCGTCTCGTATGTCAACAATTCCAACTCTTGCCCCCTCTTCGGCAAAGAGATAGGCCGTCGTTGCACCGATACCCCTTCCTCCGCCGGTAATGAGTGCTGCCTTATCTTTGAGTCTCATGCCCTCAACCTCCCTCATGTTTGCATCTTCTCCATCTCTTCTCTAATCTTTCTTTCGATGAAATCCAAGTGCGCTACGATCTTTTTCTTTGCACGGAGTGGATCCCTTTGGCTGATGGCTTTGTAAATTGCATGGTGATGTTGCCAGAGAAGGTCCTTCTTCTCAGGCCTTGAAAAGATCTTTCGAAATCTAAAGAAGGAACTGAAACTCTCCTTGAGTGCCTCCATAATATGAATCGCAATAACATTGTGGGTAGCAGCTGCGACGGAGAGATGGAACTCCACGTCCACTCCTTCCCATTCCCTATCAGTCGGAACGATCCTTTCCATTTTTTCCAATATCCGCTCCATTTCCCCCAAATCCTCGGAGGTTGCCTCTGTGGCTGCTTTTTCCGCACACCACCCCTCGATCAACTTTCGAACCTCCAAGAATTCAAATATCCTCCCTGCTTCCTCTTCCAGCAAAACCAACAGCGGTGGCTTCAAGGATTCGCGGAGGGAAGACAGCACGAAGCTCCCCTCTCCTTGACGAACTTCGACCAAACCCATGATTTCTGCCCGATAAAGGGCCTCCCTTATGGATTGTCTGCTAATTCCGAGATCGGATGCCATTTCCCTCTCGGACGGAAGCTTTTCTCCCGGTTTCAGTTGACCATTGCTGATCAGGGAAACCAGTTGTTTGTAAACTTCATCGGAAATCTTACTGGTTCTGATGGGAGAAAATATCCTTCTTGTCGATCGGGCTCTTTTCACCTGTCCGCCCCTGCGATTCAGGCTTTGGCCATCAACCCTTAACAGCGCCTGTACCCCATCCGGCAATCAGATACCGCTGGATGAAGATGAAAAAGACCACCACAGGTATGGTGATCAACATACCCCCAGACATGATCATTCC
>JBHIER010000528.1:0-2458 GCA_046760705.1 bacterium | reverse complement strand
GGGATGAGGTCTCCCTTCACCGATGTCCCAGGCATCGGTAACCAGGGCTCTTGTCGGCAACCGTAGTAATTTCTTAAGAGGTTCATCTGTTGTTCTATCCCCATTGATTCCGAAGATCAATTGGGTAACGGTTCCCTCTTCCTCTACAACTATGTCCGATATTGCGTCAAAGGGATCTCTCCCAATTTCATGGCCAATTTGGGAGATGTTTTTCATTTCGTATTTTTTGTTTTTCCCTGAAACGTAAGCGATAAAAATATTTTCCCACCCAAAATCTTGGACAATGTTGACCGGCCAACCCTCCTCCTGCCACGGAGGCCATTGGGGAGTTAAACTTTCTATATCGTCTTTAATTTTTCTTCGCGTGGAAGGATTATTTAGGTGTTCCAGTAAACCTGAGACGCCATCAGCCAAGGTCCAGGGTGGATAGATGGCCAACATTGTGGTGCACACAGAGACATAGGGAATAACATCTTGAGTGATATCAACTCCCCTTTTCACCGCTTTCTCTTTCAGCTCAATGGTGGCATCGATGGCAGACCAGTCCCCTCGGCCGTGAGCCACCTCGTGGGAATGGTGAACCGGTATACCGGTGGCCAATCCAATTTCGATCAGCTCATTGACCGAATCAACTAAGGTCTGGCTCCCCCCGCCCCTTTGATGGAAAGCAGCATATCGGCCGTGAGTTTTGGCTATCTTGCACAGATATTTCAGCTCATCAGTAGTGGAATATTGGCCAGGCGGATAGATGAGACCGAAGGAGATACCGAATGATCCCTCATCCAAAGATTGCGCTATCAGATATTCCATTGTCCGATAGTCCTCTTCTGTAGGGGGACGGCGGGTCATACCCATGGCCGTGGTGCGAACCGCGCCGTGGGCTAAAAGAGTCCCCACGTTCAAAACCGGGCCATTTTTTTCGACGCGCTCTAAATAATCCGCCACAGTAGACCAATCCCATGGGATCTCTCGAGGGGTCAAAAATCCTACCATCGACCTCAGGATTGGTTCCGATCCTTTGTTCAAAGGAGCTACCCCGAGGCCACAGTTTCCAATAATTTCGGTAGTTATTCCCTGCATAACCCGGCCGCGTAAAACTCGGCCTGCTCAGGCTTTTCCAGGGCAAATATCAAATCGGAATGGGAATGGAGGTCCACAAATCCTGGGGAGACCATCAAGCCGGGTGCGCGGATAACCCGCTCAGCTTCGGCTTCGATCATCTCATCCAAAGCTACAATTCGATCCCCCTTAATACCAATATCAGCTTTAAAGCTCTCTTTGCCCGACCCGTCTATTATCTCTCCACCTTTAATCAGAATATCGAACATTGCTGGTTAACCTGTTAACTGGTTAATTGGTTAATTGGTTAAGCGACGGATCTTCGCCTTTATCTTCTCTGCCCTTCCAGCCTTCTTATCCCCTCTGCCTCTTGTTTATTTACTCAGCCTGCCCACCGTGTCCGCCTCTCTTCTGGTGTTATATTTTTTAATGTAGGTTTTATGATCCGCATCGTAAGGATAGCTCTCATTCTCGCCATACGGATATCCTGACATGCCGTGAAAGGGCAAAGGCTCCACAGTCAACGAATATTTGGTGTTGAGATCACCGTCTTTCACCCATCCGTTGGCATAAAAGATAAAATCCCTCGAGTACCCCGGAGGCGGTGGGGGAGCGTGTGTGGCGTCGAAAAGGAGCGTCAATTCATCCCCAGGTCCGATGATGACGTACTTGTCGTCCGGCGTCTGGAGCAATTCCAGCACGTCACCGTACTCGGTGTACCAACCTCTGTGCTGGCCCCAGGGCCCCGTCTTTTGGACTCTGGCATAATCCCACACCTCAAATCCCAGGGAGTCTCGGGTCATCTCCGAAAAACCGCGGTAATGGAGGTCAGCCCCGGCCGGCAGCATCTCCCTCACCCTGAGTTGGTCGGCGTAGTCCGCGGTGGCAATGAAGATCTGATCCCAGTACAGACAGAGATTGGTGACGATCCGCACTTTGTAATCATTAGTGAGAAATTTGTGAGTCAGATCAATGGGCACTGTGAGCTCTTTGCTTGTCGGCAGGCCAATGTCGTCCAAAACGGTCACCCACTCCCCCTTTTGATTTACCACTTGTAGATAAGGGCCGATGAACTCGTGCTGAGGATTTTGAGACACGGCGATGACCACGCTGGAATTGGCCCAATAGATCCAGCCGGTTAAATAGAGCACGATTTGCTCTGCCTGAGATAGATCCCCCAGATCCAGAGTCAGCCAGTGCAGTTCGGCCAAACCGTCGTAGGACAGGCGCTTAAAAGTTGGATACCTCCGGTCCCTGTTCAGAATGAGCGGCAGGACATCTTTTCCCCGATGATTGGTGGCCGACCGAGGCCAGAGAGGATCTTTGACTGCATAAATTTTATGCTCCGGAAAGGGCGGCGCGGTGAACATCTCGTTGGGATAAACCTCAACGTCTGGTG
>JBHIER010000527.1:0-2458 GCA_046760705.1 bacterium | reverse complement strand
CGCTCTGGCCATGCCCATCTCCATTATTGCCACCTTCAATCTGCTCTATTTCAGCGACGTCACCCTCAACATGATGTCCCTGGGCGGACTGGCTCTGGGCATCGGGATGCTGGTGGACAACTCCATTGTCGTGCTGGAGAACATTTTCAGGCACCGCCAGGAGGGCGAGGATCGGGTGAGCGCCGCCAGTACAGGAGCCCGCGAGGTGACCAGAGCAGTGACCGCTTCCACTCTGACCACCGTATCGGTCTTTCTGCCGATTATCTACGTCAAAGGTGTGGCCGGGCAATTGTTTAAAGATCTGGCCCTGACAGTCACCTTCGCCCTCGGATGCTCCCTCTTCGTCTCCCTCTCTCTTTTGCCCATGCTGGCCTCCAGATTCTTACACCTCGGAACCCTGGAAGATTACGGCCAAGCAGATGAACCAGTACCGACTGGGGAGGAACCCTTTGGTCGACCTGGCCAGCGAAAGCTATTCTTATATTGGATTGCCCTCCCTTTCCGGGTTATTGGGTGGTTCTTCAAATTTTTCTTCAGCCTCGGATTTCAGCTTCTTGTTTTCTGGGTGGGTTGCGTAGCAAAATTCGTCAATGCCTTAGCCCGGCCAGTTTTCAAAATCTTCGATCGCTATTTTGAACGGTTTGCTCAAGGTTACCACAAGGTTCTGGTGTGGTCGCTGGATAACCGCGGCAAAATCCTGGCCGCTACGGTCGCTGTCTTTCTCGGCTGTCTCTCCCTGGGACTACGCACGAACAGAGAACTGATGCCCAAAGTGGACCAGGGGCAGTTCACCATGAGAGTCAAGCTGCCCATGGGTTCGACCCTGGAGGGGACCGACGATGTGGTCAGAGTGCTGGAGAGGTGGTTGCTGGAACTTGATGACGTCGAGGTTGTCTTCTCCGGCTTAGGTCTGATGAGAGACGTGAGTTCTCTTACCGCGGCCACTGAATCCGCGGGCAATACTGCTGAGCTGAAAGTGAGGCTGAAAGATGGGAGAAACAGAAGCACCGAAGAGGTGATGGAGGTCATCAGGGAAAAGGCTGAATCATTGGCCGGGGTGGAGGTCACTTTCGATCCCGGGCAGACCACTCTTCAGCAAGTTCTGGGCACGGCAGCCGCGGACATCGCCGTCAAAATCAACGGGCATGATCTTCAAGTCTCCAGAGGAATTGCCCAGGCTGTCTCAGAAAGGATGAGCGGTATTGAGGGGCTTTACGATATCCACACCTCACTGGAGGAAGGCAAGCCGGAGATAGAGATTGAGATCCTCCGGGAGCGCGCCAACCAATACGGTCTCTCGGTGAGGCAGATCGCCACCTACATTCAAAACTCGATGAAGGGCAAGGTGGCCACCCAGTTTAAGGAGTTCGACCGAAAGATAGACGTTCTGGTCAGGCTCGATGTAGAGGATCGAGACGAATTTAACGACCTATTGAACCTCGGTATTCCTTTGAGCAAAAGTTTGATCCCTTTGAGAGACGTCATCCGCTATCGCTACTCCACGGGTCCGAATGAGATCAGGCGTGAGGATCAGCAGCGTCAGGTGGTGGTTTATGCGAACTTGAGTGGCCGGAGTTTGAACTCAGCCATTCCTGAAATTGAGCGAAAGATCGCCAATATCGAGCGACCCCTCGACTATCAGATCACTGTCGGCGGAGAGAACGAGGAGATGAGGAGATCATTTCGAAGTCTGCTCTTTGCCCTGCTGCTGGCCGTTATTTTGGTCTATATGATCTTAGCTGCCCAGTTTGAGTCTCTGATTCATCCCTTCACCATCATGTTCACCGTACCTATGGCCCTGATTGGGGTTGTCATTGCTCTGGGCGTGACCGGCCAGAGTCTCAATGTTATGTCCGCCATCGGGGTGATTGTTCTGACCGGGATTGTGGTCAACGATGCCATTGTGAAGGTAGACTTCATCAACCGATTGAGAAAGAAAGGGCTGCCTGTCAGGGAAGCGATTATTCAGGCGGGAAAGATCAGGCTGCGTCCCATTTTGATGACAACTGTCACTACGGTGCTTGCCCTAACCCCCATGGCTTTAGGGATTGGCAAGGGAGCTGAGCTGCGCTCTCCTCTGGCCATTGCGGTCATAGGCGGGTTAACCTCGGCCACCTTTTTGACCCTGGTGATTATTCCGGTGATCTACAGTTATCTGGACAGGTTACGGAAGGGGGAGACAAGATTGGTGTGAAGGCCCTTGTCCATCCTATCGCTGAAGTGACTTTTGACAGTCGGAATACCCATAACTTCATTCTTCCTAAATGGCCGCTATTCTTTTTCTACAAAGCATACTCGGTCGCTCTCAAATCTGATATCGAAATACTCTAACACATCCATCCTGCCCAAAAGATAAGCTATATTCTCTCTCATAGCAAACCCAACTCTTGCCGTAAAAACCTTGTTACCAATCTTCATCTCTATTCTGTGGATATAGGCCACTAACGGCCTCCCAGTG
>JBHIER010000526.1:0-2458 GCA_046760705.1 bacterium | reverse complement strand
CACACCGACGTGATTTCGGCAACTCGCTATTCCTCTCTCTGGTTCGAAGTTGGGAGTTGGGGTCAAGTTGGGGTCACATCTTAAATATTAAATAACTGGCGTTGACCTCTCCAAACAAATGGCTTAACGTATGTCAGCCGAGGAATACTCGGCCCTAGATCTCCAATCGCGATCAAGGATCATGGCCAGACCGTTACGTGTAGAGTATCCTGGGGCCTATTACCATGTTATGAACCGTGGAAACGGCGGCCAAGACATATTTGGTGGCAGAAGGGACAACCAAAGATTTATCGAATACGTGGAATACGCTCATGCCCTTAACTCCGCATAAGTGACTGTTGGCGCCAGGAGAGCGGCGTTGAGCAGTCGAGTGAATAGCTGGGAGTGCCAGTATCTTCTATTAAAGCGATAACAGAATTCATCGAGGTACCTCTGAAGGTGTTTACGGCTCACACCGTGGTGGGCACCTCGAAGCATGCTCTTTACGTTTGCAACGACGGTGTGTAGCCATGGAAGGCCCTGTGAGGGATTCTTGCCGTCATCGACGAGGCGCATCTCGAGGTCATAGCCGTAGTCACTTAGAGCGAGATACGAGGCGAATCCATCGGTTATGACCTGTTGGTCCCTTTTGATCTTTTCGCGGGCAAAATGAGTCACACGATCCTTTCTCAGATTATCAACGACCCTCATGGCAAGGTAGCCGGGCTTCTTTCCCCGATTCTCCACGGCCACAAGAACCGGGACCTTCCCTTCTGTGCCTCTTCCCCTGGATCCCCGACCAGAGCCTCCAAAGTAACTGTCGTCCATCTCCACCAGATGGGCCAGTTGATACCTTCCATCTCGATCTGCCATGGCTTTGCGAACCTTGTGGGCCATGGTCCAGGCGGTCTTATAGGATTTGATTCCAAGAAGCCGCTGCAAGCCCTGAATCGAAACCCCCGTCTTTTGAGAACTCATCAGAAAGATGAACCAAAACCACGTCCTCAACGGAGTCCGTGTCTTGTGGAAAACAGTCCCGGCTGTGGCAGAAGCCTGATAGCGACACCGCTTGCATTGAAGAAGCTTCCGTCTGGTGTGAAAGCCCGCTTTGTCATGGCCGCACCGGGGACAGACAAAACCGTTTGGCCATCTCAGCTTGACAAGATACCTCCAGCAGGCCTTCTCGGTTCGAAACCTGTTCTGAAACTGGAAGAAATCCATGCCTTCGTACTTCGAACCCATCAAACCACCTCCGCCAATGGCTTTAGATTTAAGACCAATTCTACCATATTCGCGGAGCTAGGTTAATAGGCCTATATACCCATTGTATACAATCCGAGAGAGATGTCAACACCTGAATCGTCGAAGACTCAACAGATCGGCTTTCGCCGGGTTATGGTCGACGGACCGGGGAAAAACGGAGAGTCAGCCATTTCGCTAGCGTTGAGGCAGCGTCTCTCCTCTATCTGGGGCGGGAGCGTCTGATGGTAGACGGTTCAATAGCCCTTCAAGCCCTCTCCAAGATCCCTCTCGAAGGTGAACCGGTAGGGTTTGTTGACCAGAGCCTCCTTGGCCTGCGCCCGCCATCCGAAAGGCACGGTGATCGGGAGAGTGATCGCATAGGTCACAAAACCGGCCGCCAAGGCGAGAGCACCCAGGGGTCTTCCGATCAAAAGGTCAGGAATCACCATCTGCTCTTGTGCCCGGTCAGACGCAAAGGTGACCGGAGAAAGGACGAACCCGAGGACAAGGGCGACGACCAGGACCTTCCACAGACTTGTCTTTCCCATGACGATGTAGCCTCCTTTTCCTTGTTTGTGGACGAAACAAAGGGTGAGAGATTTCGTCCCCAGAACATGACCTTTGCCAAACACAGGATGTCATTCTTAGCCCCATCGAAAAACAAAGATAAGTCTTTGATGTCGTGTGCTTTTTCCATATTTGACGAAATCTCTCATGAATATTTCGGGCTAGAGCCGTCAGGAGTTAGAAATGCAATGAATATGCCAGTTCGTCTGAAGGAACGCCTTTAGTGGCGCGCGGGGACGGTTGACAGGGGACCGGACCGCTGGTTATCTTTTTCCCACTATGAGAACGCGGATTGCGATCACTCGGTGTCAGGGGTACGAATACGAAAGGGTCTTGAAGGCTGTCAGACACTCGATCGATCTCCTAGGTGGAATAGGGCGATTTGTGAAGCCGGGCCAGTCGGTGCTCCTCAAACCGAATCTCTTGATCGCCTCCGTTCCGGAGAAGGGCGTCACGACCCATCCTATGGTGGTCAGGGCTGTGATGGAAATCGTCAAGGAGGCGGGAGGCGTGCCCTTCGTGGGTGATAGTCCGAGTTTTGGGTCGGCTCAGCGGGTGGCAGCCAAGAGCCGGATTGCCCAGGTTGCCGAGGCCATGGGGTGTCCAATCGTTGACTTTCGGGAGACTGTCCAGGTTCGGACACCGGAAGGCTTTACCTTCAGGAGATTCG
>JBHIER010000525.1:0-2461 GCA_046760705.1 bacterium | reverse complement strand
CACTTGTAGCCCGGAGAGATCACCACTGCCTAATGCGGCATACAAGCCACTGAGATCGAAGAAGCCAAAATCCTGGGCAATACCCAAAAGCTCCTCCTTCGGTCTCTTTTTAATCCGATGCTTCTTCAGCTCGCGCTCTAAGATCTCTTCACCCAATTTCACGCTCTGTTCGTGGAGCTGTTCCCGAAGCCATCCCCTGATCTTGCTTTTGGCTCGCGGTGTCTTCACTATGTTGAGCCAATCCTGATTCGGCTTTTGGGAGGGGGAAGTGATGATCTCAACCGTATCACCACTTCGCAGAGGTGTGCTCAGAGGCACAAACTTGCCGTTGACTCGAGCCCCGGAACAATGCAACCCGATGTCGGTATGCACCGCAAACCCAAAATCGATCGGTGTCGATCCCTTCGGTAGACGGAAGAGATCGCCTTTAGGGGTGAAGACGAAGGCTTCATCCTGAAACAGATCGATCTTTAATGATTCGAGAAACTCCCTGGGATCAGGTGTTTCGACCTGCCAGTCGATCAACTGGCGCAACCAGCGCATGTGTTGGTCCAGTTCATCTTCCTTCTCTTTGCCCTCCTTGTATCGCCAGTGGGCGGCGATGCCCTCCTCAGCAATGCGGTGCATCTCCCTGGTACGGATCTGAATCTCCACCATTTTGCCCCGCGGCCCGACCACGGTAGTGTGGAGAGACTGGTACATGTTCGACTTCGGCGTGGCAATGTAATCGTCGAATCGATCCTGAACAGGAGTGTAGAGGCTGTGAACCACACCCAAGGCGTGGTAACAATCCTGCACGGTGGAGACAATGACCCGAATCGCCAGCAGGTCTTGAATCTCCTCGAAAGGAACGTTGCGCCGGTTCATCTTTTCGTAGACGCTGTAAAAATGTTTGGCCCGACCATAGATGTTCGCTTTGACACCGGCCTTTTTGAGCTCCTTCACCAGGGGTTTTTCTACCTCTTTGATGTATTGCTCGCGCTCCTGGCGAGTTTCGGTGATCTTTGCTTCCAGTTCCTGATAGGCCCGGGGATGGATATATTTCAGGCTCAAATCCTCCAGCTCCCATTTGATCCTGGAAATGCCGAACCGATGGGCCAGGGGTGCGTACACATCCAGGGTCTCGAGGGCGATCTCTTTGGCCTTCTTGGGACTCAGGTGTTCCAGCGTCCTCATATTATGGAGCCGGTCGGCAAATTTGATGAGGATGACCCGGATGTCTTTAGCCATAGAGAGGAGCATCTTGCGAAAGTTCTCGGCCTGTTGCTCCTCTCTGCTCTGAAATGTCAACCCCCCTATCTTGGTCACCCCGTCCACGAGGCCGGCGATCTCTTCGCCGAACTCCTCTCTCACCTGCTCAATGGTGATCTTTGTATCCTCAACCACATCGTGCAGAAGGCCGGCGGCGATAGTGGCCGAGTCGAGATGGAGTCCGGCCAGAATGCGGGCCGCCTCGACGCAGTGATCCATGTACGGACGGCCCGACCGGCGGGACTGATTCTTGTGGGCCATCTCCGAGAAACGGTACGCATGGGTGATGAAATCGAGGTCGGCCGTGCGCGTGTACGATTTCACTTCATCCAGCAACGCTCTCAGCCCTGATGTGTACGGCTTGGCAGAGGTGCTCATAGTATTTGCCAAAAGGACGAAACTACGGGACGCTGACTTGGCTCTCCTTTTGGGCCACCCAGGCCTGAATATATTGTATGATCTCCGCTGTGGGTGTGCCCGGCCCGAAGAGGGCCCCCACTCCCATAGCCTCCAGCCTCTCTCTCTCTGCTGCGGGAATGATTCCGCCACCGGTCAGCAAGACATCTTCGAGGCCCTTCTCCTTCATCAGTTCCAATATCTGGGAGAAGATGGTCATGTGGGCTCCGGAAAGGACACTCACCCCGATGACATCCACGTCTTCCTGGAGGGCTGCCTCCACAATCATCTCCGGTGTCTGATGCAATCCGGTGTAAATGACCTCCATGCCGGCATCGCGGAGGGCCGCCGCGATCACTTTGGCCCCCCGATCATGGCCGTCCAATCCGGGCTTGGCCACAAGAACCCTGATCTTCTTCGACATGCCTGAGTCTCCTTCACCATCCATCCGACAAGTTCTTATCCTTTATCGGCTCAACACCTCTAGCTAGCAGGATTGAGGGCTCTTCGGCCTATCCAACCCTAAGTATACCCAAATGCTTCCTTATGAACTTGAGAATACACCACTCGAAGCCATTAGTATCTACTGTCCTCTTGAAGGCTTCATAAACAGGGTGAGGGTGGGCCTCCGTTGCTTCATCCATCTCTCGGTTGATATCAACATCATGAACCATGATAACCCCCCCTGGTTTCAACATTGGCAGGCCATTCTCAATATCCGACAACGCAGCTTCATAATGATGATCGCCATCAACTAAATAAATGTCAACGCCTCCCCTTAGCTCTCTGGCTATCTCTGGCACGATCTCTCTTG
>JBHIER010000524.1:0-2465 GCA_046760705.1 bacterium | reverse complement strand
ACGCCAACGTCGTCGTTGCTGCTTTCGCTTCTCGCGGTCTCTGTGAATCCATCGTGGAGTTCTGTCTCCACAGCCATGAGATTGTGCTCTCCGAGGAGTTGATAGACGAGATTCTCACAAATCTCCGGAAGAAAATTAAGCTTCCTAGTGGCATCGTTGAAGACATCGGCAAGCTTCTGCGGGAACATGCAAATGTGACCAGTCCAGTCCCCCTTGCGGCGGACCTTTGTCGGGATCCTGACGATGTCAAAATTCTCGGGTTAGCCGCAGCCGCCAATGTTGATTGCATCGTAACCGGGGACAAAGACTTACTCATTCTGGAGAAGTTTCAAGGTATTCCGATTCTATCTCCGAGGTCGTTCTCTAACATCCTCCATGGCACACGAGATTGAATGTGTATCATCCAACAAATCACTCCACCTGACCTGCATTTCGCTAGCGTTCATGCGGGAAGGTAGGCTTGGTCGTTGGAGCGGAAATCCTCGGTCAAGTCCCACCTTTGCTGTCGCGATTAGGGTCGGGCCAAGGTAAGTATTGAAAACCATGTAAGAAAAGACATAGAAAGGGCCTCATTTGGGCCCTATAATAAACTTTTCCCGGGCAAAAAACACGTTATTCAGATCAGCGATGGCACGAGCAAAAAGACATTATGTTCCCGGCCATATCTGGCACATCACGCACAGATGCCACAAAAGAGAGTTTCTGCTCAAGTTTGCAAAAGATCGCCGCAGATGGCTTCATTTGGCTCTTCAATGCCAAAAAGTGCTATCGTTTGAGCATCCTGAATTACGCAGTCACCTCGAACCATATCCATCTTGTTGAGGAATATCTTGGCAATAGGGGAAACCGCCGGGAAGATAGGTGGACAAAAAGCATAGCGGTTGGCAGCAAGCCATTTGTAGAGAATGTGAAATCTAAGTTGGGCATATTGGCCAAAGGAAGACGAATTCTTGGCAATGACGGTGCCTACCAGCTCCGAGAACCATCGAGTCCGTATGGGACCTATTCTAAGGGCGAAAAAGACGATATAGGCGGTCAAAACGCCTATTCCTGGGATGTTTATTCTGAATATTCGGTATGATAGCGTGGCGCGACCGTAGGGATTGCAGGGATTGTATAGCCCGAGACGAGATCGTAGCTCTGAGAGGAAATGGGAAGGGCAGAATTCAGGGGGGGGAGCCAGGGTCGGAGGTCCCGGGTCAGTGGTCAGTTGTCAGTGAGAAAAATCATCTCTTCGGTGTTTTGAGGAGAAACCGAAAACCGTCCCCCGAGGGCTGACGGCTGCGTGTTCATCCTCCTCTCCTTCCAGTAGGGCTTGAGACAGATCTTGGCCGGGCCGATGACCCGCTCCCCATCAAAGCCCTTGCATACCGGCGAGATTGACTTTTACAAGATCTGTGCTATAGTAGAACAGTAATACAGTACTACTCCTTGGGGAATAAATCATGGAGACCGTAAAAATACGCACCAAGCACAGCGTCACGATCCCAAAATCTGTCCGGGACAAATATCCCTTTCCACTCGAAGTGGGTGACCGGGTGATGGTCTCCCTGCACGGGAACGAAATCGTCATCAGACCCGTCAAGGAAATCCCGGCTGACCAAGCGTGGTTCTGGACAAAGCCGTGGCAGGAACGGATCAAAGAGGCTGAGGAAGACGTGAAGGCCGGGCGATTCAAGGAATTCGACTCAGCAGATGATCTGATAAAGGAACTTGATGAAGAGTGAAGATCTACCGATCGGAGAGGTTCAAAAGGAGCTACAAGGAGCTTCCAGACAAGGTCAAGAACAGGTTTCAAAAACAGCTTCATTTGTTCGTTGAAAACCAAAAGCATCCCTTCCTAAGAGCACGCCAGATTGTCAATACGCCGTTCCGCGAGTTGAGAGTGGACCTCCAGTACCGGGTAGTCTTCAGACCTTATGAGGACGGCGTAATGCTCATCGATATCGGCCCGCATGACGTCATAGATACCTGGAGTCGCAGGAAATAATTCATCCAATTCTAACCCGAGTTTCAGAGGCAGGCTTCAAATCGATTAAGTTTTCCAATACATTCGCGTAGTTATAAAAGCAAAAGAGTGTAGAACCTACCAGGTTGTAGCTTGCTGTTTGTCTTAACCTCTTAATCTATCGGGAAAAGAATCTCGGGTCCCGGGTCGGACCTAGACAAATGTTCGGAATACTGAAGGAATTGTACGAAAACTGTCCTGTTCCGAGGCTTAGAACGCTATTTTTGTCAGGGAAATGGGCCTTTTGAAGATAGCTTGGTCTGACCCAGGCGGGGGAGAGGCTAGTGGGCTTAGCCGTTAGGGCTTTCAGTCAAGGGATAGTGACTTTTTGAGGACTTAAGGAGGAGCATGATGGTATCTAGTGAGGAATGGCTATTGCAGGCCAAGGCAGAGGCGAGCCGTTTTTATTGGTGGGGTATTCCTACGTTCTTTCGTTGCCCTTGGAGTGAAGATCCAA
>JBHIER010000523.1:0-2467 GCA_046760705.1 bacterium | reverse complement strand
TAACAACCACTTTTTTCAATTTTCTGATGCTCTGTTCAATGGAGGAGAGCGTAGGTGACGATGTTTATGCCCATCCGGAAGGCTTCCTCTCTCTTCTCCGGGGGGTCGTGGTGGACATCAGGGTCGGCCCAGCCGTCGCTGATATTGGTCTCATAGGTGTAATAGACGACCAGGCGCCCTTCGTGAAAGATACCGAAGCCCTGAGGGGGTTTCCCATCATGTTCGTGGATTTTTGGCAGCCCTCTGGGGAAGTCGTAATCGATGTGATAAATCGGGTGATCTGAGGGCAACTCCACCAGCTCCTTGTCCGGGAAGACCTTTTTGATCTCCCGGCGGAAGGCTTTGTCCATGCCATAGTCATCGTCAGCATAAAGGAACCCCCCGTGGGTCAGGTGAAGGCGCAACCGCTGAGCCTCTTCGTCAGAGAATTTGATCTCGCCGTGACCGGTCATGAAGAGAAAAGGATAGGCAAAAAGCTCAGGATCCATTATCTCTACCACAGCCTGATGTTTTTGCACGGCGATGTTGGTCCTCTGACCAATCTCCCTGAGCAGGTTGGGAATGATCGAGGGATCGTTGTACCAATCCCCTCCTCCGTGATAGTGGAGTCGAGCAATGGTGAAGTCTGGATTCGACGTATCCTTTTGGGCAAACAACCCGCCGCCCACCACCAAGAGCAGCAAGAAGGGTGAGAGCAAAATGATCAATCTCGATTTCATTTTGGATCCTTTTCAACAGTACCCTTTTCAAATCCCCACACCACACACACCCCACTTACGGGCCTATCTTCTCCGGGCATGAAACCTTACAGTACGGCAAGAGAGCAGAGATGAGAGAAAAACCTCTCTGATCCTTCATCTCTTATCTCAACGACGTTTAACTTAGACGCTCGAAGTCGTGGGAAGTTTTCGCAATTCTGAACTTTCTCCCTCTCCCTCAGGATATGGTGACCAGTAAGGCTGGCGCTCTGGCAGTCTCTTTGGGACCTCTTGAATCTCTTTTTGTACTCAGCGTATCAGAACCATCCTTTTGGTGGTGACAAAATCCCCCGCCTTCAATTGATAAAAGTAAATTCCGCTGGCCACATTGTTACCGTAACTATCCCGCCCATCCCAGGTAACAGCATAATATCCAGCCCCCTTTGGTTCATCCACCAATGTCCGCACCTCCTGCCCAAGGATGTTATGAATCTTCAGGGTGACGCGGAGTGGAGAGTGTTCACCGATCACTGAATACTGAATACTGGTTGTTGGATTGAAAGGGTTCGGGTAGTTTTGACCAAGGTAATATGACTCCGGTATCCCTTGTTCCAGACCCTCCTCTTCAACGCCAGTGGTCATACTAACTGTCTGCAGGGCGAATCGGTCCCCTCCGACGAACGGTTTTTTCGTCTTGATGATGATCTCATCACCTGTATGCAACGGAAATGTATCCCCGAAGGTGTAGTAATAGATTGTTTCTGGCGGACAGCATGTGACCTCGATACTGTCCACACTGAGCGTATCGGGGCGAGCAAAGAGATGGATGGTCCAAGTCGGAAGAGTGCCCTCCCACAGTCTCACTGGTTCCCCGTCCTGCCAGACTTTATCCTGTGTCGAAAAGTCCTCCTGAACATCAAAGCGGGGTTTTACATTCTCGGTCGTGTTCCATATCTCAAAGGGCGTTACCACATCGTTGAAGGACGTGTCTCCAGCCTCAGTGAAGATGAGCTCGTAGTCGGCTGCTCGAGAAACAAACGGAGTCATGAAAAAGTCCATATTGGTCGAGTCCGTCTGTTCGCCCAGAATTAGATAGCTGGAGTCGGCCCAGAAAGCAACTTCATCCCAGTTGGTGATGTTGATCTTCAAACCGTCGAAGATCGGCCCTTCTGCGGGAATGACAGTGCTCGGAGTATTGATCTCATCTCTGCTCCTGAGGACGTATTGCTCTGTTGACTCGTCAAAGACGTCGAACATTAGTGTGCCCGGCTGTGTGCTGTCGTCGAAGGAGACGATGTACGTATGTCCGGTTACAGCGTATGGATCTATAACTTCGAATCCAATAGATCCATTTCCCACAGTGCCGGGCAGTGGCTCCGGGACTTCGGGGACGACCGGGTCCTCCCAATCGGGCGGTCTCGGGCCAGGAATGACCATAACCAGATTCGTTGCCCCTTGCAGTCTCTCCGGTCCTTCGGGGACAAACTTGAACCATGGACTTACCCCCCTATCACATTCGAAGGAGTTGAGTGAAGCCCACCCATCAGGGTTGTTCGCGGTGTCCTCTTCGACAATACCGCGGTCGTAAGTTGTTACACTATACCAGTAGGTGGCGTCGTTATAAACATTTCTGTCCGTCCAAGAATGGGCGAGCCCAGAATCGTTGCCCCTATTCAAATGGGGGTATTCGGGATCGAGTCCTTTGATCCCGTTTTTTCAGTCAAACTGAGCCAGGGGCAAGAATCCGACCAAATTTCCGTACCCGTCGA
>JBHIER010000522.1:0-2467 GCA_046760705.1 bacterium | reverse complement strand
TTGTCGTCTTCAAACCCGATCTCCTTCACCCCCCAGCCTTCAATGAGGGTCTCAATTTCGCTTAAAATATTTTGTGTTGTTCGACCGCGCCAACTTTTTCCTGGCGCTGAGCGATAGAAGGCATTGACACTGCAGAAGGAACAATTCCCATAACATCCGCGAGAGCCGACTACGGAGGCGACCCCATCCTGTCTTAACGAGTACACGAGGGTGTCCCGGGCCGGGAAGGGCAGTGAGTCGAGATTTTCAACTAATGGCCGAGGAGGATTAATGGCTACGTTTCCGTCTTCCCGAAAGGAGAGACCGGGTATGGTCCTGAGATCTGCTCTGGACTCCAGAGCTGAGGCCAAATTGAGCATCGTATACTCCCCTTCGCCCCGAACAACGGAGTCGATTTCATTGAAGTCGTGCAACAGAGATGCATGGGCGAATGTGGGGAAATGGCCCCCCACGGTGATGTGGGCCCCAGCGTCAACCTTGCGCAACTGCCTGAGAAGTTTCAGGGCCAGAGGGAACTCCTCCTCGAAAGGGATGGAAACACCGATCAGAGAGTACTTCCCTGCTCGTACGTGTTTGACGGTCTTCTTAATCTCCATCCCCATGAGAGGGAGATCGAGAATTGTGACCCGATACCCGTTCCTCCGCAATACAGCGGCGATGTAACCCAGTCCGATCCTCTCACACAGAGGCCTGATTTTTACGGTGTACGGAGCGTTTACGAGAAGAATATCCATCGCTTCGAAAAGAGCGTGCCTGGGAAAGAGGCTACCCGATCCTTATCGGATCCGGGATGAAGCAGAACACGAAGATGATCATGGTGGCAATGCCAATCACTTTGTGTTTGCCATCTAAAGGGGAGATGTCATCGATGGGAGGTGGGTGCTTCAATCCCGTTATGGCCCCGATCATAACCCATATGAACCATCCTGGCCAGAGGTAAAATCCTAAGGGGAAGAGCCCTAGAAAAACAGCCCCAGCAAGGTACCTGTGCTTTTTCCTCATAAGGGCGTAAGCGATATGTCCCCCGTCCAATTGGCCTATGGGCAGCAGATTGAGGACGGTGACGAAAAGGCCCAACCAGCCGGCAAAGGCAATCGGGTGGAGGAGGATGTCGTGTTGCGGTGCCACAGGCCCGACCGCCATTTTGGACAGAAAGGAGAAGAGGAGTGACTCCCCCAACCGGATTGATCCCTCCCCCATTTCACCGAGCTCGACCACCTGGGACAGCTTCAGCCCAATAACCACTGCGATGACAGATGCCACAAATCCAGCAAGCGGCCCCGCAGCCCCTATGTCCATGAGCCCCTTCCTGTCAGCGATCCTCGACTTGACTTTGATGAAGGCCCCCAGGGTCCCTAAAAAGAAGGGGGGAGGAACCGGGATGAAGTAGGGGAGGGTGGTTCTCACTCCGCAACGCTTGGAGGCGAAGTAATGGCCCAGTTCATGGACACCCAGGATGATGAGCAGCGAAAAGGAGAAGGGGATGCCCCGATATAACAACCAGGGGTGAGAAAAGGGGTCGGCGCCAGCCATGAGTGTGCCAGCCACGAGCGTAGTGACGATGGTCGCCAGAAAGAGGATGAGATTGAGCCTGTGCCTCGGTCTCCGGGGTTCAAATCCGGCGATGGTCACACTTTCTGGATCAAAGCCATCGCCCCAACCTGCCAGTTTTCGAAATTGCTCGTCCATTTTTCCAAGGGCCCCTCGAAGCAAAAAAACTGCCGAAAATCCCGCCCGTTATTGAGAATTCTCAAAATCCAAGATAAGAAAAACGGAGTCTTGAATCAAGGCTTTTCTTCGGTCCAAAGGAGGGTCCTCCCTTGAGGTATCCCCCTACCGATTGCTTCTCTGCAGATCCTTGTACTGCTGCCAATGATGCGAGGCTTTCTCGTAGTCTCCAAGATCCCGGTAGACAACACCCAAGTTGTAGTGCGCCTGGGCGAATTTCGGGTCAATCCGAACGGCCCTCTTGAACTCCTCCAGGGCCTTCTGTCTCCTTTGCTTTTGGTAGTAGACAAGGCCCAGACTGTTGTGAGCCGGTGCGGAGAGAGAGTCGAGTTCTATCGCTTTCTGCAACTCCTGGATCGCTTCGTCATATCGGTCCAGCTTTCTCAAGGCCACCCCGAGCTCGTGGTGTGCCTCTGAGTTTGTTGAATCGAGCTCCACTGCTCTTTGAAACTCGCCCACCGCTTCTTTCAACATCTCTCGGGCCACATAGGCTCGCCCCAGGCCCAAGCGGGCCTCAATATTGTCGGGATCATTTCTGAGCTGCTTTCTGTACCTGGCTATCAGCAGATCGGGGGTGGGATGTTGCTCCTTTCGACACCCGGCCGCCAGGAATGCTGTGAGGGCCGCAACTATGATGGCCGTTACATGTACCTTCGTCATCTTCTCTCTCTTTCGTCTTGCCATTGTGCCTGCACCCCATACATAATACGTCAATAAATGGACTGTGTCAACATAAAAA